>JAZDLJ010000128.1:0-2766 GCA_043802115.1 bacterium
CTTCCCGTAAAATTGCCTCTGTTTGAGCGGAGCGAGTTAGGCAATTTAGGGAAGCAAGCTTAGAAAATTCAAAAAGACTACTCCAACGAACGAAGCAAAGATTTTTGTCTTCTCACCCGCAAGATTATTTTGGAAAGATGTCTAATTCATTTAAAATTCAGACGCTCCAACAAATACTATCTTTATCCTTCGATTTTTAGCCATATTTTTGGGATTATTGTTATTTGGCACAAGTGGCAGATATTCCCCATATCCTGCTGCCCCTAATCTCTCAGAAGAAATACCAGTATCATCAATAAAAAATTTTACTACATTCACAGCCCTTATCATTGAAAGTTCCCAATTTGAAGGAAACGCTTTACTACTTATGGGCCAATTATCAGTATGACCTTCTACAAGCACAGGATATGTAGCTGACTTAATCATCTCTGCCAGATTCCCTAATATCTCTTTACCTGTATCACTTACAGAGACCTGTCCAAGTGAAAAAATCGCAGCGCTTCCAATAGTAATTATTAAATTCTGTTGATCTTGTTGAATATTTAAAAGTCCTTCTCCTCCTCCTCCTTTTTCCTGAATAAATGCCTCAAATTCTGAAAGCAACTCCATAAGTCTTCTCTCTTCAGCCTTTTTTTTAATCGTCTCTTTATAAGCATTAAGATTTTGTCTAAAATCTTCAGGTTTTCCCATTAAATCCGGCGAAGGGAAAAGCACCTCTGAACCATCCTCTAACTTAAACCCACCATCCAATATCCCAAACCCTCCTTTTACTGATTTAGTGATGATCTCTTTTTTGACAACATCCTCAAAGGTGGCGTTGGAGAGCAATCCAATAAAAAAAGTCAATAAAATCATAATTAAACAGGTCATACTAGTCATATAAGCTGGCGCTCCTCCTTGTTGATCCTGAAGAAGATAACTAATCTGCCTTGTTCTTCTTATAAATCTCATACCCAGACCTTTCTTTATAGCGTAACTCACCTTCAGGGCTAACAAGAACTACCTCAACTCGATTATTTCTCTTTCTTCCTTCTAAGGTATCATTTCTATCCCTTGGATGATTTTGAGCATAACCGATTGCGGATAGTCTCCCAGGCTCAACCCCCTTCTTGACAAAATATTTAAGCACATTGATTGCCCTGATCCCGGATAACTCCCAGTTAGAAGGAAATTTAGCAGTATCTGGCAAGATATCATCCGTATGCCCCTCTACAACTACCTTATATCTCCCTTTCTTAATCTTCTCAGCCATTACATTCAACAATTTACGTGCTCCCCATTTTATTCTGGCTCCTCCAGGATCAAATAAAATATCAGAGTTTATGTAGATCAATGCCCCCCTTGCTGAGAAACTTTTTCCGACATCATCAATCAACCAGCCTTTTTTAAGGGCAAACTCCTCAATGTCCTTTGTATCTTCAACTGTCCTGACAAGAGACATGTCCCCTAACTCGATTTTATCCTGGGCCGCTACCCCTACTTTATCTCCAGAATACAAAACCCCAGTAGAACCTCCTAATGGATTATCAGCCGACGCCTCTTTATCTATACTCCCCTTTGGTCTAAAAGAGGCGAAAGAAAGCAATAAGACAAAAAAAGTCAATAAATTAGTCAGCATATCACAGAGGGTAGCTACCCAATTTGGCGATTCAGTAGGCATAATTTCTTAAAATTAGCGCCCTTCGGGTGGGCTACTCACATTTATCCCCTTCGGGTAAAAACGATAATAATCAAATAGTTAAAAATTCATCGCCAGTAAACCCATATAAAAAAGCATTCTCCAGTACAATTAAATTAAGTTCGAAGTGAGCTACTTTTATTTGTACGAAGCCTTCCTCATCTTAGGAGGCAGGAAAGAATTTAATTTTTGTTCAACTACCCGAGGATTCTCTCCGGCTTGAAGTAAGGCAATCCCTTCAATAATAACCTTTTTCTGCAAGGCCTCTTCTTTTGATCTTATCCTTAACTTAGCAGCAATAGGCATACATATAAAATTAGCTGCCACTGCACCATAAAAAGTTGTTATCAAGGCTATTGCCATAGCCGGCCCAATTTTACTCGGATCATCCATGGATTTTAGCATCTGGACTAATCCCATCAAGGTTCCTACCATACCAAAGGCCGGAGCATAATAACCAAATGCGTCAAAGATACTAGCCCCTTGATTATGTCTATCCTCTATTTGCTCTAGATCGGTCTCAAGAATATCCCTGACCAGGCCAGGTTCAGTACCGTCCACAGCTAACTGGATACCCTTCTTTAAGTAAGGGTCATTCATTTCATCAGAGGCTGACTCTAGAGCTAGTATCCCTTCTCTTCTAGCCCTGGTCGCAAAGTCTATCATCAAAGGGATCATCGATTCTGCTGATTGTTGTTTATAAAAAAAGGCAAATTTAGCTACCCTTAAGGCATCTAATATCTGATATAAAGGAAAATGGATAAGAGTAGAGGCTGTTGCTCCTCCCAGAGTAATCAATAATGATGCTGTATCTATAAATAACATTACCCCATTAACGCCTCCTCCAAGCCATAGAGGTCCAATGAGCATTAGAGTACCAAGTATTATTCCAACCCATGAAGTAATATCCATTTGCCAATATCCCCTTTAGTACCTACAATTGTTATAATAGACATCTTTCCAAAATAATCTTTATTAAAGTAGTAGAGAAGTCAAAAATCTTTACTTCGTTCGTTAGCGGAGACTTTTTGAATTTTCTAAGCTTACTTCCCTAAATTACCAAAACTCGCTACGCTCAAACAATGGTA
>JAZDLJ010000129.1:0-15300 GCA_043802115.1 bacterium
GTCCCTTCGGGGCAAAATAGAGTCCGCCCGAAGGGTGCTAATTTAATAATTATAGCTCATGGAGTGTACGGATTTACAAAGATTTTTATCTTTATTTATCCGTGTAACTTTGTGTAATCAGTGAGCAAATAAAAAATATAAAAATCAAAGGAGGAGGTCATGAAGAATAGAAACAGAATCATTTTACTAATCTGTATATCAATAGGCTTTTATTTATTTTTTAATACAGGAAAACCAAGTGGTCAGAGTGATTATGCTATAGCAGCCATAGGACAGGATTTTAGCCTTAGATATGTCCCAGGAGAAATCATTATTAAGTTTGCATCGAAAGAGGATTTAAACTTATCAGCTCAATCATTAAAATCATCTGGGAATTTAGAGGTATCTAAGAAAATTGTACCAAATATATCTAGTACTGTTAGGGCAAATATTTATAGTAATAGTAATCTTAAACTAGAGGGAAAGACAGCGATTAATAGTGTGGAAGGTATCCCCGATAAGATTATAGGATTACTTAGAAGTGATGATGAAGGGTTTGATAGTTCTATATTAGAACCACTATGTCCTGGACTTCTTCGGGAAATGAAACTAATGGGGAAGTCAGAAAGAGAACTGAAGGTGGAGATGGCAACTCAAAGAAATGTTCAAGGAGAACCAACCGATTATCATCTCTCTAATCTATATATTCTTAAGAATATTGATACCCAAGGGAGAGAGATTGAACAGATTGCAAAGGAACTCACTGATGATCCAGATATTGAATATGCAGAACCGAATTATATAATTAGAACTTATCAGTCATTAACACCTAACGATCCTGTTTATTCAGAAAAGGCATTATGGGGTTTAGATAAGATAGCTGCACCTCAGGCATGGGATAAGACAACAGGGGAACCATCGGTTGTAATGGCGATTATTGATACAGGAGTGGATTATGACCATGAAGATCTCAAAAATAATATCTGGACAAATCCTGGAGAAACTGGCAAAGATGCCAAAGGAATTAATAAAGAGAACAATGGCAAAGATGATGATGGGAATGGGTACATTGATGATGTTCATGGATGGGATTTTGCAAATGAAGATAGTGATCCAAAGGACGATGCTGGTCATGGTACTCATTGTGCTGGTATTATAGCTGCTGTTGGGAATAATGGAAAGGGGGTAGTTGGAGTAAACTGGACTGCCAGGGTTATGGTAATAAAGACACTGTCTGCCAATGGAACAGGTCCTCTATCTCTGATAGTTAATGCTATTGATTATGCTAAGCGGATGGGGGCAAATGTAGTTGGGGTGTCTATTTAAGTCCCGATTTCGATCCCGTTGCCAAGGCTGAGATACAGTCTCTCAAACAAGCTATAGCTGATGCATCAGAGGTCTTATTTGTAGCTGCCGCAGGAAATGGTGATAAAGATGGTATTTTTGAGCCTATTGATATTGACGAGATACCAAGCTATCCTGCAAGTTATGATTTACCCAATATTATTACAGTTGCTGCCACAAATATGGAAGATGACCTGGCAAAATTTATTACGGTAGATGGCTCTACTGGTGGCTACTCTAATTTTGGCAAGGATAGTGTTGATCTTGGAGCCCCTGGCGTGGATATAGTTAGTACGTATACAGATGGACTATACGCGTCTGATAGTGGCACTTCTATGGCTGCTCCTTATGTCACAGGGGCAGCAGGACTTTTGTTATCAAAATATCCTTTTGTTAGATGCGCGATTTTAAAGCGTTTTCTCCTGGATTCTGTTGATGTTGATCAGGTCTCAGAGTTATCCAGGAAGACAGTAAGTGGTGGAAGGTTAAATGTAAATAGCGCCTTAGAAGTAATCGGTAAAGAAAATTTTTCTCCTATCTTAAATGAATTACAAGATAAGTCTGCAATAATTGGAGAGAATTTAACTATTGTTGTGAGTGCAACTGATCCAAATGGAGATGCTCTTACTTATTCAGCAACACCTCTACCAAAGGGAGCAACCTTTGATGCGACTACAGGGGAATTTTTTTGGACACCTGAGAATAGTCAGACAGGGAGTATTAAGATAACCTTTGCCGTTGAGGATGGAAGAGGTGGGGAGGATTCACAAGAGGTAAATATTACTGTGGCAACAAGTTATCCTCATACTATAGGTGTTACTTCTTCTGATAGTGAAGAAAAGGACATTTGGGAATGTTTTATTAATACTATAAACTTTAGTGATAAGGATTTAATAAATTAACCGCTATACTATTTTTTTTTGAAAAAAAAGGGTCTTCAATTTGTGACCCAAAAAAACAGCAATTCTCATTTTGACTTATTTGTTGATGTGTCTCCAAAATTTGCTTCATTCGTAGAGTAGTCTTTTTGAATTTTCTAAGCTTGCTTCCCTAAATTGCCTAACTCGCTTCGCTCAAACAGAGGCAATTTTACGGGAAGTTGCGCTAAGAAAATTTACAAAAAGGCTACTAAATACTCGCTCAGCAAAATGTTGGAGGCACCTCTTACTTAAAAAAACTCAAAATTAGAATTGCTGCTTATCACTGTCGAGTATTTTACATATCTTTCTTTAATTTTTTCTAAAGGGATCTCTTTAATCTCACCTTTTTTATAAGCATCATATCTTTCCTCAGACTCAGCAATCCATTCTTTCTCTATCTCATTATCTGTTCTATCTAAACTCTCAAGCATAATTTCTATAAGATGTATTTTATCTATTGGCCTTAATTTCAAGGCATTTTCTTCTAATTCCTGGGTACTCATCGTTAATCCTCCATGTCCCTTCATTCCTGCTCTAAGAAACTGCAAACTAAACCTTTTTAATAATAACAACCTATAAAGATGCTGTCAATGAATATTTTTTGGTTTAAATATGAACATGATTAAAGTAAATTTCAGGATAAAAAATGCCAATCATAAATCACAAGTTAATCATAATCGTATCTCTTCGTTTTGGAAAAATGGTAAAAAAGGCACAATTTCACATTTATTTTTTGTATATCTTATGATATAGTACTCCGACTTAAGTTTTTCCAAAAGAACTAAGAACGACAAACTAAAAACGAGATATTTAGATGAAACACAAAAATCAAACCCAAACAATTAAAATTGGTACTCGAGGTAGTAAACTGGCCATCTGGCAAGCAAATCATGTCGCAAATCTGCTTCAAAATTATTATCCTGCCCTAAAGGTTGAGATAATAAAGATTAAAACGACTGGGGATAAGATATTAGATGTCCCCTTGGCAAAGGTAGGCGGCAAAGGATTATTTGTTAAAGAAATAGAACAAGCACTTATTGATGGTACTATTGATTTAGCTGTTCATAGTATGAAAGATGTTCCGACTGAACAAATGGAGGGTTTAATCTTAGGTGCAATAATGGAACGAGAAGATCCAAGGGATGTCTTGATTTCTAATAACAAACTAAAATTAAACCAGCTTCCTCATAATTCTCTAATTGGTACAAGTAGCCTTAGGAGACAGTGTCAACTTTTACAAATTTCACCAGGAACTAAAATTGTTCAGTTAAGAGGAAATCTCGATACACGAATCCGAAAGTTGCGAGAAGAAAAGCTTACAGCTATAATTGTAGCTGCGGCTGGAGTTCATAGATTAGGGCTTAAGGAATTAATAGCAGATTATCTAGCCCCTCAACAATTTTTACCAGCTATAGGGCAAGGTGCAATAGGGATAGAAACTCAATCTAATAATTATAAAATTCTTGATCTAATACAGCCTTTAAATCATCCAGAGACACAGATAGCAGTGTCGGCCGAGAGATCTTTTCTAAAAAAACTAGAAGGAGGTTGTCAGGTACCAATTGCCGCTTTTGCCAAGGTAAGTAACGGGAAGGTATCAATAGAAGGACTTGTTGGAAGTATAGATGGGAAAAAGATAATTAAAGATTTTACTGATGGAAAAATTGAAGAAGCGGAAGAATTAGGATTTATCCTCGCAGATAAGCTCATTAGCTTGGGAGCGAAAGATATTCTGAAAGAGGTTATAGGGTAAAAGCATATCTTAACTTCTCAACCTCTTATCTTCTCAACTTCTTTTTTTTCTTCTTTAGATACCCTTCTTACCTCTACTTTCAAAACAACCCTCGCATTAGATTTTTTAACCGTAAAAAGTAAATCATCATAGGTAACCCTTTCTCCTTCTAGTGGTACATGTCCCAGGAGGTTTACAATCAATCCTCCAACGGTCTCAAAATCGTTACTAATGGTAATCTCTTTTCCAAAAAAATCTTCTATTTCTTCAATGTCTATTTTACCACTAACTAAGACTGCTTTACCTTCCTCAATCACTGAAAGCAATCCCTCTTCTTCATCATACTCATCCATAATGTCCCCCACAATCTCTTCAAGTATATCCTCTAAGGTAACTAACCCAGCAATCCCTCCATATTCATCTATAACAATGGCAAGATGTATCTTCTTTTTCTGAAATTCCTTTAAAAGCTCTAAGACTGGTTTTGTCTCAGGGACAAGCCAAGGAGGTCTAATCAGGTTCTCAATCGAACTAATCTTACTACTATAAGAAATCTTATCACTTGTACAATAGCTTAATAAATCCTTTGTATAAATCACACCCACTATATTATCAACTTTTTCCTTATATACAGGCACTCTTGAATGTCCACTTTCAATTGCAAATCTTAATAATTCTTCAAGGGATATTTCACTACTTATACAATCCATATCTACTCTGGGAACCATTATCTCTCTAACAATAGTATCTCCCACCTCAAAAATACTATCAATCATCTCCTTCTCTTCTTCTTCGATTAGCCCTCCCTTTTCTCCTTCCTCTATTATCTCCTGAATATCTTCCTCTGTGTTTATTCTATACCTTCTACTAAATCTATTTAAAATTTGACTTAAAAAACCATCTGTTTCTTCTTTTGCCAATATACTTCCTCCGTTACCCAAAAATTAAAAAAATTAATACAGTATAGACTATCCCTAAAAGAGCACCTACAATAACCTCTTTTTTACTATGTATCTTTAACAATAGTCTACTATGACTCACTAAAATTGCCAGGATTAAAGTCAGTAAGATAACAAGCCAATTTTTTGAGATAAAAACCACACATATCCATAAAGAAAAAGATATAGCCGCATGACCACTGGGCATCCCCCCGTGTAATGGCTTTCCTCTTCCCAAATAAGCCTTAGAAACAATAACTAGTATCAAGACAGTTATAACAGCTATAAAAGAAATGGTAGCAGGTGGTCTCTTTATGAAAGGACTAAATCTTTGAAAAGAGATTAGGGATAAATAATCACTATAAATTAAATAGGCAACTGAAACTGCTGTAAACGATGAAATTAACACTGCCCCTGCGCCTATATCTTTTGCGATCTTGGCTAAGGGATGTGATTCATCCGGGATGTAAAGATCAACCAATGCCTCAATAGATGTATTAATCATCTCTGTTATTAGGACAAGGGTAATGGTCAAAGCAAGGGCTATAAACTGAAGGTTGGTTACATTCAAGAACAAGGAAAATAAAAGGATCAGAAAGGCTACTATAAAATGATAGCGCATATGCCTTTCTGTCTTAGCTACATGCAATATCCCTTCGATTGCACAGTTTACAGCCTCTAACCAATTCTGAGGTCTATGTTTTTCTCCAAGCGCCAAGTTTAACTCCTAAAAAATAGGTGAGTCACCAATTAACTAATTAACCCAAGCAGCCTTTTTTCTTCTACCTGCATTTTAACTGCATCCCCTTCTTTTTCGTGATCATAACCTAACAAATGGAGTAAACCATGAATCATAAGAACATCTAGCTCCTTCTCAAACGAATGCCCATACTCATCTGCTTGCCTCATCGTGGTCTCAACAGAAACAACAATATCCCCAAGTATATAAGGATTAATCCCCTTCCCTTCCCCTTCTTGCATAGAATAAGCAAGTACATCAGTAGGACGATTTATTCCTCTATATAAACGGTTTAATTGTCTTATCCGTTTATCGTTAACAAAGACTATACTTACCTCGACCTCATCAGGGCATCCCAAGTCTTTTAATATCTTCTTTACTACGTCTCTCATCCTCGAGAGCTCTAATTGCCTCTTCCGTTGTTGGTTTTGGATTTGTATCTCCATTATCTTCCTTTTCTTCTGTTATTTCCTCCCTTGTTGGATAATCAATACGTTGATGAAATATACCTGCTAGTATCCTGGTAAAACTATTAGCTATCATATGGAGATCTTTTAAGGTCAGATCACACTCATCTAATTGAGCATCTTTAAAGATATTATTCATTATTTTTTGAACCAGACCTTGTAATCTCGCCATCGTTGGATCAGCTAATGTCCTGGATGTTGCTTCTATAGCATCTGCTAACATAACAATCCCAGCCTCTTTGGTTTGGGGTTTTGGTCCAATATAACGATAGTCACTTTCTTTTACTAACTGAAGGTGAGAATCTTCTTGTTCTTTAGCCTTTTTGTAAAAAAACATTAATAAACTTGTCCCATGATGTTGTTGAATAATATCGATAATTGCCTGACTTAGTTTAAATTCTTTAGCTAATTCTACCCCCTCTTTTACATGGGAGGTTATAATTAAACTGCTCATGCTCGTTGATAGTTTATCATGTTTATTTTTAGCTGGCACTTGTTGATTTTCTATAAAATAATCTGGTTTAGTTATCTTACCTATATCATGATAGTATGAACTTACCCGTGCAAGAAGAGGATTAGCTCCTATAGCATTCGCCGCTGCTTCAGCCAAGGCTGCCACCATCATGCTATGATGGTATGTCCCAGAAGCATCAACTATTAATCTTTGTAATAATGGATGATTAAGATTAGAAAGTTCTAAAAGGGTAATATCAGTTGTGATTTTAAACAAAGTTTCATAAATAGGTAAAGAACTAGAGACCAAGGTAGCGACCACTAATCCTCCAACAACTCCAGCAAAGATGTCATAGATATATTTTATGGTAAAAGGGTTACCATAAAAAAACCCTAATGATGTAATAGTTATAAGGTTAACCAAACTAACAAACAAACCAGACTTAATTATAGCAGTCCGATGATGACTATAAATAACACCAAAGGTAGCTGCAAATCCTCCAAAGGTAGCTAAAAGGAAATATGATAACTGAGAGTTACTAAACAAAAAGGAAGCCAGCACAGGTACAACAATAGAAAAAACAAAGGCAAACTGAGGATCTAGCAATAAGGCTATAAGCATTGCACCTAATGCATATGGAAGTGCATAAAGAAAAGAAGAATACTCAATAAACTGCATACTATTAGCCAATGATTCAGCAATAAAATTAAAGACTATCAGCATTAGTACAGTCTCAAGGAGGATGGAACAAAATAAAAATATTTTTTTAATATTTAGTGATATTATATGTTTAAACTCCCAGAGGTAGATAGAAATAAAGATAATCAGCAGGCTAATAAGTAAAGCGGTACCTACAGTAATAAGGACAATATCTTTTTCTTCTTTTAAAGAAAGAAGTTTATTTAACTTACTTAACTGCAATTCGTTAATTAACTCTCCATCCCTAACAATAGTCTCTCCCTTTTTGATTTGGAAAAAGACAGGTTCAATGGCATCCTTGGCTTTCTTCTTTAGATTCTCAGTCTCACTTTTATTAAAGGTTAGATTAGGGGTAATGACCTCCTGACATATACTTATAATAAGCTCCTGGTAATCTTTATTATTCGGGAAAATCTCCTTTACCTGACGATTTATAAATCCTAAAGCCTTTTCCATACTTAATATCTGGCTCGTATCCTTGGCAACATTCTTCTCTTTAGTCTGTAAGTCCTGGATAGTAATTCCTTTTCCTTTTTCCGCTAATAACAGATTTTCATTACTAACAATCCCCTTACCAAGGACTACACTTACTAAGTTAATTATCCCTTCCTTTATCTGTGGATCAAACTGATATTTTATAAGTTTTTTGTACTTATCCTCATCAATCTTTAGATTATATTCTTCAAGAATCTTTGCTAATACTTCATCTGAAAATACCCATTGTTTATTGTCTGGCGTCTGGTGTTTATTTTTCTCCTTTGTTTTTGTATTATCTTTAGGTGTTAATGTCTCATTTAAATTGTCGACTTCACTACCAAAAACCTCTGGAACATTCCCTTGATTATCAAAAAACTTTTCTACCTTTAGTTTAATATTTTTTTGTAATTTACCCTCAAAATCATAGATAGCCAGGATACCCTCTTCTGCCTCTTTTTGCCGATTTTTAGTAGCCTTAACATCCTCAAGAGAAAAATCAAAGGGGGCCTTGATGTTCTTAGGACTGACATCCCCAACCTTAAAAGTCTCAACAGATCTCAAATTTGGAGACACCAAAGATACCAGGGTGGTCAAAATCACTATTAATAGAAAGGTAGTTACTCCAAGGATTGTACTTGGGTTACTATAAATTTTATCGTGTTTAACGCCTTGTTTAAAAAAGGATTTTACATCCTTCCCCCTCTCAAGTATTTTTATCTTCTCTTCTTTACCATTTGCCATATAAATCAACTCTCTTCTTTATTTACAGCAATTCTAATTTTAATTTTTTTTAAGATAGATGTGCCTCCAACATTTTGCTGAGTGAGTATTTAGTAGGCTTTTTGTAAATTTTCTTAGCGCAGCTTTCCGTAAAATTGCCTCTGTTTGAGCGAAGCGAGTTAGGCAATTTAGGGAAGCAAACTTAGAAAATTCAAAAAGACTACTTTACGAGTGAAGCAAATTTTGGAGGCACATCAACAAATAAATCAAAATGAGAATTGCTGATTTGTTTAATTGCTTACTTCACTTTTTCTCGTACTTCTCATAAGCATGGATAATCTTCTGAACCAGCTCATGACGAACTACATCTTTTTTAGAAAAGTATACAAACTTGATACCCTTAATCTTCTGGAGGATCTCCTGAATTTCTACAAGACCGGATATCTTATCAGGTGGGAGATCAAACCAGCATGTTAAGGCACAAAAGCAAAAAGTTTTTTTTGTTTTTTCCTTTATGCCTCTGTGCTTTTGCTACTTTGTGCCTAAACAGTTAGTTACAAAACTAACCTGTACTACCTCAAAAAAACCACAATTGAAACAGTATAGTATCCTCTAATAATAATTATAACATATTTCGAACTATTTGGGGATTAATCATTTAGACTCCCTTCCCTTGTCATTCATCTTTTGGTGTTTCATGGAAGGAGACTCCTCCTGTTTCGTTTCTCCCTTATCATAGCCCATCTTAGAAATTGATTCTCTCATCTGGGTATCGGCCGCAAGATTTTTTATATTATAATAATCCATTATCCCGAGATTTCCACTTCGGAATGCCTCGGCCATAGCCAATGGAACCTGAGCCTCTGCCTCAATAACCTTGGCCTTCATCTCCTGCACTTTTGCTTTCATTTCCTGTTCAGCAGCCACAGCCAAAGCCCTTCGGCTTTCAGCCTTAGCCTGGGCAATTTCTTTATCCGCTAAAGCCTGCCTTATCTGTAATCTAGCCCCGATATTTTCTCCTACATCCACATCTCCAATATCAATAGAAAGTATTTCAAAGGCCGTACCTGCATCTAATCCTTTGGCAAGAACTGTCTTTGAGATCGAATCAGGATTTTCAAGCATATCTTTATAGCTTGGTGATGATCCTATAGTAGTAACTATACCTTCTCCTACCCTGGCTATAACAGTCTCTTCCCCTGCTCCTCCAACAAGACGTTCCATATTAGCCCGAACAGTAACCCTCGATTTAGCCATAACCTGGATACCATCTTTTGCTACCGCAGCAACAATCGGGGTCTCAATTACCTTAGGGATAACACTCATCCTAACAGCATCTAACACACTTCTTCCTGCCAAATCAATCCCCGATGCAATACTAAAAGACATAGGTATCTTCGCTTTGTCTGCAGAAATAAGGGCTTTTACTACTGAATCAACATGTCCACCAGCTAGATAAAGTGACTCAAGGTCATCTACACCTATCTCTAACCCAGCCTTTACTCCGCTTATCCTGGCATTTACGATTACACTGGGCGGCACTCGTCTAAATCTCATCCCGACTAAGTTGGCTAATCCCACATAGGCATCCGATGACCAGGCAGCTATCCACAAAGGGATTGGGATTAGGTAGACAAAAACAACCACTAGGGTAACAAGCACAAAAAACAAAAAAACAAACAAAATATCCATCGTTTTCCTCCTCTTTTATACTACTCCAACTTAGATTTTTCCAAGTGATTGTGTTAGTTAAAACCAGCATGTTAAGACACAAAGGCCCAAAGTTTGGCACTGGTGTAGTTAAATGAGATTCTCCGAAAAGCTCTCTTTGCAGGTTTGCAGAAATCTTTGCTTCGCTCGTTAGAGTAGTCTTTTTGAATTTTCTACGCTCGCTTCCCTAAAATTGTCAAAACTCGCTAGGCTCAAACAATGGCAATTTTTGGGGAAGCTTCGCTAAAAAAATTTACAAAAAGTCTACCAATAACTCGCTCTAGCAAAATTTTTGCAAACCCAATAAGCACGGGGAAAAATGAATCCCATTTAACTACACCAGTGCCCAAAGTTTTTAAGTTTTTTTTATTTTTTCCCTTTGTGCCTATATGCCTTTGCTACTTTGTGCCTAAACAGCTAGTTACAAAACTAACCTGCATTACCTCAAAAAAACCTAACTTAGAGTAGTATAAATTAATTAATTTCCACAAAAAACTTTTTTCCTTCAATCTTTACGATCTTTATCTTAGTATCCGACTTAATGTATATCCCATCGGTTAGGATATTTAACCGAATTCCAGCGAATTCACCAATACCACTAGGTCTAAGATTGCTCCTGGCAACCCCAACCATACCTACTGATATAGGGATATCCTTTCCTTCCACCTCCTTCCTACCTTGAATCGTCTTTAAATCTCCACCTACCACCTTTTGGAGGACCATCTTCTTTCCGTACTTACTTTTTGTTAAAAACCAAATCGAAAAGATAACTGACAAGATACTCCCGACTGTTGTCAATATGGCAATTTGTGAATCCAACTTAGCCCAGGCAAGATAGGTTCCTCCCCCAAGAAGGACAAAGGCGATAATCCCTACTAGGCCAAAACCAGGGATAATAAATATCTCTATTAATAAAAAAAACATCCCCAACATTAATAGTAAAATAACTATTAGTGACCAATTCATATAGCCTTTACCACTATCTTCGACCCTTCTGTCTTAATAATCTTAATTTGAGTTCCTTTTTTAATATAATCTCCCTCTGTAAGCACCGTAAGACGTTGATTATCTACAATAGCCTTTCCTGAAGGTCTGAGATCTGTCTCAGCAATACCATCTTTATTTAATAAATATCCTCCTGAAGTCTTGGATTGACTATAATTAACTCCTCCTGCATCTTTCTGAACCTTTAATTCTGGATGAAGGACAAACCTCCTTATTAATCTGGTTTTAGCTAAAGATTTTATAGAAATTAAAAAAAAGATAATCGAGATAGAGAGCGCCATTGCTATCTGAGCAAAGGCCTGCCAGATCTGAAATGAGGTAGGGTGTCTACCAACTAAAGACATAGTCAAGCCAATAGTAATTAAGACAATCCCTGATATCCCTGCCACTCCAAACCCTGGGATAAAGAAGACCTCTGCTATAAGTAAGATAATCCCGACAAGCAGGATTATCAGCTCTTCCCAGCCCACAAGATTTACTACGGAATGCCCCCAAAAGAATAGGGCTAAACAAATAATTCCCAATGTCCCGGGGAGACCCCATCCCGGGGCCTTAAATTCGATAAAAAGACCTATAATCCCAACAATTAATAAAAGCTGGCCAATTAAACTACCAGTTAAAAACCTTGCTAATCTCTCTGCCCAATTTAGATCTTTATCTACAATCTCAACTCCTTTAAATCCTAATTTACTTAAAGTATCCTCAATCCCATCGTTCACCAGATAGTCAGCCACCTTATTTTTTATAGCCTCTTCAGAGGTAAGGGTTAATAATTTTCCCTTCTCTATAACACCCTTTATTTCTACATCTGGATCAACCATTGCCTCAGCAATATCACTTGGCCGCCCATTTTTCTCAGCAGTTGCCTTCATTTCATTACGAAAATAAGAGATTACCTTTTCACTTGCTGTTTTCATCTCCCTGTCAAAAGGATTTATAGTTACAGGTGTAGCAGCGCCAATAGTAGCCCCAGGAGTCATTACAATAGATTTACAAGCCAGACTGATCAACGCCCCAGCAGATATCGCCCTTTTATTGATATAGGCTACTGTCTGAACCTTAGAATTAAGCAGACTATCCCTAATTTGAATAGCTGAATCAAGGCGTCCACCAAGGGTATTAATCTCAAGGAGAACAGCCTCTACCTTATTAGATTCTGCCTCATTCAGAATCCGTTTGATAAAAGGGGCAATACCCAGATCAATCTCACCATCTATATAGATACGATATATAGTATTGGATTTAGTTGGCAAAATTTGGGAGAAAGAATTTGTAGAAAAAAAGAGCGGTGAGAAAACCAGAAAAGGAATAAGGATGCCTATAAAAATGAAAAAACCTAGAGCTCTTTTACATCGTTGGATATCTTCCATAATTTTAAATTAGCGCCCTGCGGGCGGACTTCTTTTCATTTCCTCTTCGGGGAAAAACTACAACAATCAAAAAGTTAAATATTCGGCTGCCCGCAAACCCACATTTCAAAAAAGCATTTTTCTATGCAATCAAGCTATAATTTATTAAAAAACAAGGATATTGATAGCTGTTATTAACTTATTGAGTTTCTTGATAAGAGAAAGATATAGGATAACTTAAGTTAGCATTGGTGTCAAGAATGAATATTATGAAGGGTAATAAACTTAATGAGATAAGGATGGAGAGAAAATTTACTTCCCTAAGAACTACAAATGGATGATATCACCAGAATTATACAAAGACAAAAATAAAAGCATGTAATCTCTTAGATGTCTGGTAAGTAAAAAATTCTGATGGACATGAGCTCGACCATTTTCTCCAAGTTTTTTGGCATAATCCGGATTATTAAGAAATTGCTTAAGACCAAAGGCAGCTCCTTCTATTGAATGGCACAGATAACCATTATATCTATGGGTAATTTGAAGAGGTATACCTCCAACAGCGGAGGCAACAACAGGTTTTCCCTTCCACAATGCCTCAGTTACTGTCAATCCGAAACCTTCTTTAAGAGATTTTTGAATAATAACATCAGATCCTCTTTGAAGTGCGTTAACCTCAATATCATTTTGGGGGAGTAGTAAGATATGAATATTTTCATCTTCCACTGCCGCCTCCTGAACCTTGTTATAAACCTCTATCCCTTCGGGATCATCAGAAGCTGTACCACCCGCCAGGATTAATTGACAATCAACACTCTTCTTGACAATCTTATAGGCCTCGATTACCCCAAGTGGATCTTTTAAATAATCAAATCGAGATATCTGAGTTATAATTGGTCTGTCCCTTTCAATACCATATTTAGCAAGGACACCCCTAACAAACTCCTCGGATAGATCAATATTCTTTTCACTTAATGGATCGATAGAAGGAGAGATTAAAAATTGGCTAATAGGTAGTTGTTGAGAAAAAGCAGGCGCAGAAAATACCGCCGCATTATACTGCCTGATATAATTCATCAGAAATTCCCATATCTTCGGATTAGGCCTGGATACATCAACATGACAACGCCAGATCCACTTCTGAAAACTGTCTTTTTTCTTTTCAACCAAAAATATTGGCTGGGGGTCATGAATAAAAACTATTTCTCCATAAATCTCCATTTGTTCAAGGTTTATCTTTCCTGTTTCAGTAAAAATTGAAAAATCCTTTTCTCTAATGTTCTCCTTTCTTCCATGAAGGGCATTATGAAACTTTTTAGTTACATTAAAGAAACTCTCTCCTCCTTTGATAAAATCCCATCTGGCATCTAAACCCAACTCTCTTAAAAAAGGGATCATTCGATTAAGTATCTCAGCGACCCCACCACCAACACCTGTAGAATTAATATTCTGAATAACCTTTCCCTGCAGACGATCAGCTAATATCTTCAATTCATCAATCGTGCCTTGTCCTACGATCTTTGAATAATCTTCTAGTTTCATTTCCCTTTACCCAGCTCCTTTATCCTGTTATCAAGCATATCTATAATTGATTTTCGCAATGATTCCATAGTATAGGTATATGGATCCAGCTTGGCAATCTTCCTCGCCAATTCCATTTCACCTAAATTTGTACCCAGCCAAAAAGAAAAATCATTATCATCTTTTTCTAAACGTAATCGAGCCTCAAATATGTGAAAATATAATGCACTGATGGTCACCTCTTTTAATCCAAACATAAATTCCTTTAAATTATTAGCTATATAGGGTGTTGGGAGAAGGAAACTTATTGATTTTACAAAATGGAACTCTTCTCCATCTGCTACATAACGAGGTCTTTCTTTTTTAGCTAAGTAATTCTCAAGGACAGAAATAATCTTCTCTCTAATTTCATTTATTTTTTTAAACTCATGGATATTAATACTTGAAAGCTGTTCTCCTAAATAATCCAGGCCTAGCATCTCCGTAACCCAATAGGCAAAATCATTAGGAGGCTCAGGAGTAAGATATTGATGTTGTTGTAAAAAATGGTGGGTATGATAATAGATAACTGAACCAGGGACCTCGTGGATATAATGTAACAATTCTTTAATCCCCCTAGCCTTTAATCCAGTTAGCTCCCGTATATTTAATCTTGTATAAAAATGAAAAGGGTCTTTTGCGCTTTGGATGTTGGACATTTAAAACCTCTAATTATACTACTCCAACTTAGGTTTTTCTAAAATAATGCAGGTTAATTTTGTAACTAACTGTTTAGACACAAAAGAAAAAGCTTAAAAAAACTTTACCCGTTAAAAATTGCCTCTGTTTGAGCGAAACGAGTTAGGCAATTTAGGAAAGCAAGCTTAGAAAATTGAAAAAGTAACCTCTGTAGCCGAGCAAAATGTTATAAGTTTTTATGGTCGCTTATTTATTATAATCGGCATTTCTCTAAAAATCATTAGTTTTTTTCCTCTCTATAGTACCAAAGTTTATAATGTTTCCCTGCCTAAAAAATTTTAATCTCCTTTAAGGGATTCATAGGCTACTTGATTTCTGTACACACCGACTATTATCCATCGCTTTAGAGGAAAGTCAAGACTTTTTATCATTAGACATCTTTCCAAAATAAATACCGTATTCTCTAAGTATCTAGAGGCAAGAGAAGACAAAAATTTTGCTGTAGTGAGTTATTAGTAGGCTTTTTATAAATTTTCTTAGTGCAGCTTCCCGTAAAATTGCCTCTGTT
>JAZDLJ010000179.1:0-10195 GCA_043802115.1 bacterium
TTGGGCACTGGTTCAGTTTGATGTATTAGATTTAAAATTATAAAATAATGAATTATACCATTTGAATTTGGAACAGTTCATTTATTGATAATCCCTCATCAATTATCCCTAAAGCTACGGCCGGAACCTTTTTAGTAGTAAAATGAACACGGATAAAATTATGAATTACCCAATAAACATTTAAAATCCTTTGTAGCCCTATGGCAGATTTTGCATATGTATTTGTTCTCCTTCTAAAGGCTGAGCACTTCCTTCGGAAAGCACTAAAGAAAGCCTCGGCATGATTGGCATGGATGTCTTTATTTTCAATTTGTTGATCCGTTTCAGGATGTTCTGCCCAAGGACTTTGATATTTAGGTCTCTTCGGTCCTTTTTTATGGGCTTGAGAGCCTTTGTTCTTGACCCTGGCTTTAACTCCTTTCTTCAGGGTCTTTTTGGGGCGGCCTCGTTTCCCATTTTTGATAATCTCATAACATATTTCAAAAAGTATGTTGCCATATCGACGTTCACCATCTGTAAAAATACTCAGATCATCTGTATTATTGATTATCTTTTCCAGCGTCTTGATAACCTTCATAAAAAGTTTCCTGTCCTTTTTCCCGCAGCTCAGCTCCCAGATAAACCTACTTGCACGGTCAATGAGCAATATAGTCCATCCAGACGATTGATCTGGTGGAACATTTTTATTAACTTTGGTATAAACTTCATCACCTTCTGTTACCAATTTCATAAATTCATGTACAAGAGTATAAATAAACAAAACTTTATACAGAGCATTAAATTTAGTTTCCCAATCAAGGAGTGTATTTTTGGATATGTCAAAAATTCTGGCAGTGGCATTTACTCCTTCACCCTCTATCCGGGCCTTTATAACTGGCCATATTAAGCTAATGGGCTTTTTTAAATTTTGTAAAAAAGTATTTTTTGTTTCTGAAAAATGGTTCAAACAATCTTCACATTTGTAAATCGTGCGACTACCCTGGTTCTTCGTTGGATATTGTCTTTGAAATCTGATTTTAGGGGATTTACATTTTGAACATTTTTTTTAAAAAGGCCCATGTAACCTACCTCCTATAAAAAGGTTGATATCGGTAGATTACATTAACAAACTTTGCTGTGAATGTTTAGTATTATCTAATACTTATAAATATCTTTAACCTTTGCATCAAACTGAACCAGTGCCGAATCTTCTATATAGACATCATATTCAGTGTCCCACTGAAGATTAAACCTCCTGGCAATATCATTAAAATATTCAGCCAGCTTGGGCGTTATAAATGCAGCATGATGAGTATAAATGTTGTTGATAGCCGCAACATCAGCTTCTCCGGCGTCTTCTAATTCTCTACAATAATAAAAAAACAATTCAACCATAACAAAATCATGACTAATTACTAAAGCAATAATAGCAAGGTTAAAGGGGGTAATTTTAGGAATCGGAAGATCAAAAATATAAAGAATAGAGTCTGTTTTTTCTTTTGATACTGTTGGTTGTAATGATGTAGCATTCACCCACGCAAAGAAGGGATTTTGCCAGCTTGTTTTAAATCCTTCTCTTAATAATGTTTTGCTAATTTTTAATAAGATTATATCCATAGGTGTGTTAATACGTAACAAGCTCATAAAGTGTATAAAATTCTTTTGACGGATATTTTATTTACTGCTAGTATTCTGTAACATGTAAAATTACGGATTTCAATTTTTTATGTTCTACAGATACTTGTGCTGGACAACCCTTTATTTTATATATGACGCAGTGCTAGTATCTTATACACCCTATATAGGACATTTTTGGACACACGACCTGATTATATAAGGATATTGAGGTTATGAGAGGGCAAAATCTAATAAAATTTCTGAAGGCTATTGAATTATTATCAAGGCCGGAAGGGACTACTATTAAAGAAATAGCCGAATATACAGGCCTGCATAGACGGTCGGTAGATAGGTTAATTAAATTAATTGAAGGTTTCGGATTTCCTTTGTATGAAGATAAAATCCCCCTTGAAAGAGAAAAACGCTGGAAGCTTGAAGAGTCTTATTTTAAAAAGCTGCCTAATATGAATGTGCCTAATATCAATCTATCATTAGCTGAGATATTATCCCTCTATCTGATGAAAAGCGGAGGCAAGCTCTTTAAAGGCACTGATCTGGAGCAACATATTAATTCAGCTTTTGGTAAGTTAGGTTTATTTTTGCCGGATCAGTCTCCAGGTCAATTAGATAAGATTAAGGCCTTATTTATCAATTCTGCAAAATATACTAAGGATTACTCCGGTAAAGAAGAGGTTATTGACCAGCTTACAGACGCGATGCTTAAAAAGGAAAGTTGTTTCGTAAAATACCATTCCTTTTACGATGATGCAGTTAAAGAATTTAAAATGGACCCTCTGCATTTTTTTGAAAATAAGGGCGGACTATATTTATTTGTAAATACCACGAGCTTTGGTGAGATCAGGACATTGGCTGTAGAAAGAATACAGGAGATTAAAGGAACGGGGGTAACATTTGAATATCCCAAAGATTTTACTCCTGAAGAATTATTAGAGGCAGCCTTTGATATTATCTACGATGACCCTGTGGATATTAAAATATGGTTTTCGGCAGATCAGGCCAGATATATTGAGGAAAGAAAATGGTCAAGTACTCAAAAAATAGAAGAGCAGAAAGATGGCTCTATAATACTATCTATGAATACATCTGGCTGGTGGGACATTAAAAGATGGGTACTCTCCTATGGCGGAGAGGCAAAGGTTATTGAGCCAAAGGAGTTAAGAGAAGAGATTGCCGGTGAAATAGAGGCGTTAAGAAATAGCTATAAAAAATAATAATATTGGCCTTTGAAACAGCTATCATTAAAACAGGAGTTCCGATGTTATTTTTTTTCTTTTTGGGGTATAATTAATAACAATTCGGGTCAGATATACTTCATTACAAAAAAATTTTAAGTATAAAAGGATATCTATGCCAGATCAGGAAGATGCCGAGGTTTTAAGTGAGATCGCCCAGACAACAAAAGCTATGGCTGAGGGACAGTTTAACCAAAAACTAAATATTGAGGCCAAGGGTGAGCTGGGTGAATTAGCCAGATCGATAAATCAAACCTTAATAAACCTACAGCAACTAGACGTCTCCATTAAGGGAAGTTCGGAAGAGGTTCCTCAATTAACCGCCCAATTAGATAAAATTTCCAAAGATACTGAGAAGGCAACTAATGATGTTCTAAGTAAACTGGAGTCAATATTAGCTTCTGTAGATAAGGAGGTTAAAGAAATTCAGGGCCTTTATGAATATGTAGATGGGTTTGATAAAATAGTAAATGAAATCGATGTAAAATATAAATCTCTACTTTTATCATTAAAAGATAACCGGCCTGAAGAAAAAGAAAAGAAATCGCAAAATATTATACGTTTTTTAAGCTATGTTGGGGAAACAAATAAAAAGCAGGGACAATATTGTCAAAAGGTTAAGGAAAAAATAGGTGCGTTTAATAATAATATAAAGGGGTTGCAGACAGATTGTTATAATATCATGGATCTACTGCAATTCCAGGACATTACCAGACAAAAAACCGACCGGATTATACTCCTCTTAAAAGAGATGGAAAAAAGATTAAAAAGGCTTTTGATTATATTTAACATTCAAGTTGATATGCCTGCTGATAATGATGCAGAGCATGTAAGAGTAAGTAAACATATTGAAAATGTAAGCTTGGAAGCAGATGCAGGAAAGGAAAAGGTTGATAACATTATTGACCAGTTCAATAATTCTACATCTAAATAACCCCTAAGACATTAATCTAAAGCCTATCTACAGTAAACGGCATTATCTGACCAAGGCTATTTCGTTCACATAATGTCATCAAGAGACGGTCAACACCCAAGGCAATCCCGGCACAAGGAGGAAGGCCTTCTTTTAATGTATCCAAAAACCTATGATCTATAGGATATACCTCTTTTCCCTGAGATTGCCTCTTAGAGAGATCTCTCTTAAACCTGGCCTCTTGTTCAGGATAAGATACAAGCTCTGTAAAGGCATTAGCAATCTCAACTCCTTTAATATACATTTCAAATCGCTCACTTACTCTGAGATTTTCCGGTTTAAGCCTTGCTAAGCTTGCCAGCTGCGCCGGGAAATCATAAAGAAAAAAAGCAGGAAGATTAGCAAGGGCCGGCTCAACCAGTTCAATAAGATTTAAAAAAAATCGATCCTCCTCCCATTTTTCGGATGGCTTCCAACCGGCATATTTAGCAAATACCTCATCGACAGAAAACCTTGGAAAAGCTAAATCAAAAAGAAGATTACGTTGAGTATGATGGGCTATAACTTCATCCATCTTTTTTATCAGATTTTCCGTTTCATCCATTATGTCTTCGTAATTTGCCTGGCTTTGATACCATTCCAGGATTGTAAATTCCGGATTATGATAATTACCTATTTCAGCACTGCGGAACCCATGGGTAATTTGAAAAATTTTTATGGCAGGATTACTTTCTTTAACTTCTCGCCCGCCAGACATAGGATAACTCAATATGCCTAACAAACGTTTCATCAATAATTCAGGAGAAGTCGCCAGATACTTATCCTTATCGGCTTTTACAGCATCAATATAAGGATCAATGCCAGGGCATCTGACAAGTATAGGTGTGTCAACCTCCAGGTATCCATTATCATAAAAAAATCCCCGGATACCTTTAATGAGGTGATGTCTTAGATAGATACTTTCCGTTCGAAAGGAATTTGGGGATGATTCTGCTCTCATCTGTTATTTTTTTACCCGCTCTACATATTCACCTGTGCGGGTATCAACCACTATCCAGTCTTCATTATTAAGAAACATGGGGACTAATGTTTTTGCCCCTGTATGAAGAATTGCCGGTTTACTGCCTGCTGTTACTGTATTTCCCTTAAAAGTAGGGTCTGTTTCTACAATTTGTAATTCCACAAAATTGGGTAAATTAATAGAAATAGCTATATTTTTAAAAAAGAGGATGCCGACTTCCATATTCTCAATAAGATATCCTTTGGCCTCGCCAACATGTTTTTCATCGAGTTCCACCTGTTCATAAGTTGTCGTATTCATAAAATGGTATGTTTCACCTTGAGCATATAAAAATTGCATCGCCTGTTCTTCAAGATAAGCAGGTTCAATTTTATCCTGCGATTTATAGGTTCTATCTAGGACACTGCCATTAATCAGGTTTTTTAAACGAGTCCTTGTAAAAACATTACCCTTGCCTGGTTTTACAAATTGGGCGTCTACCACCAGATATGGCTCTCCATCTATTTGAATTTTCAAATTTTTTCTTAAATCACTTAAGCTATACATATTTAAATCCCTCTCTATAATTTTAAATTTATAATAAGTATGCCCTTAGCAAGGGGTAATATAATAACATAACTTCTTAAAAATTAAAGCTATTTTTTTTATTTTTTTATTTTTTAATAGAATTAATGTGTTTTAGCCGGGGCAAACGCTTCTAAATTTATAGACGAATACACAGCCAAATAAGGTGGGTATAGGAGATGACCAAGAAATTATTATTTATCTATCGGGAAACAAACAGTAACAGTAGTCCCGGTAGTCTTAGTATAATCACTCTTCACTTCAATGGTAGCGTTATGCTTATTAAGAATATTTTCCACAACTGTTAACCCAAGCCCTGAATGCTTTCTTTTAGTTGTAAAGAATGGAATAAAAATCTTTCCAAGGTCTTCTTTGGAAATGCCATGACCATTATCTGATATTTCTAAAACTATATATCGCTTTCCATCTTCGGCCTTGATGCAGGTTTTTATGCTTATTGTGCCATCATCTTTTATTGCCTGTCCGCTGTTCATAAAGATTTTATCAATTGCAAGATCAATTCTATCTGCATCCATTTTTAGCTTGGGGAGATTTTCATCCAGATCAAGATTAATCTTTACCTGCTCCCATCCTTCAGCATTTTTATAATAATCAACTACATCTTTTATGATTTTGTTTAAGTCACCATCCTCCTTGATGATAACTGTTGTATAAGCAGCGTCCTTATACAAGCCCTCTATTGATTTTGTAAACTTCTCTATTTTATCCAGAATACCTTTAAATCTCATACCCAGAACAGATGTGATATCCAATTGAAATGCATCCTTCTGGCCCTGAAATATTTCATCGTGCAATCCTTCAAGCAAAGGTAAGAAGCGGTTATAGAGTATCTCTTCAAAATGGCCTATGCTGGAAATTTTTTCTTCGGTGGCCAGCCGTTTAAGTAGTCGTTGATTGGCTTTATAGAGTTTGTTTTTTTCCTGATGTAAGTCATAAAACTGAATCGCCTGTTTAATTAAAACATCTCTTTCTTCTCTGGCCATTCTCTTGGGGATATAGCGGAATATTTCTCCTTTGTTTACGGCATCGATAGCTGCCTCAATATCAGTAAATCCTGTGATTAATATTCTTATGCTTTCGGGAGAAATTTCTTTTATCCTTGCCAATAATTCATTTCCCTGCATCTTAGGCATTTTCTGATCCGAAAGGATGACTGTATACTTTTTTTCTTTGGCCATATCCAGTACTTTGTGAGGGTCATTAGTGCTATCAACAGTGAAATACTTCTGTAGGGATGACGTTATTGATTCCAATACCTCAGGTTCATCATCTATAAGCAGGATAGAGTGTTCTTTATAGTTAATATCCTTATTCATTAGGCTAGTCCTCCTTTGGTTTGTTTTAAGTTCATCACACACGGCAATTTAATTGTAAATCCGGCCCCTTCATTTTCTTTACTTTCTACCCCTATCGTACCATGAAGATCGGTAATAATCCTATAACTAAGATTCAATCCTAACCCCGTCCCTTTGCCAACCTCCTTGGTGGTAAAGAAGGCATCAAAAATCTTGCCTTGAATATCTTTGGAAATCCCTATACCATCATCCTGAATAATGATGTTTATATATTCCCCCTCTTTACAGGTTTTAATCAAGACATGACCACATTCAATGCCCTTCTCTTTTTTAGCTTCAATAGCATAGATAGCATTGGTTAAAACATTCATGAACACCTGGTTGAGCTGCTGCAGATCGGTTTCTATTTCTTCAAACTGGCCATATTCTTTATGCACTTGAATCCTGTCTTTAAATTGATGGCCTAATATAGTAAGTGTATCATCAATTCCTTTATGAATATCAACCAAATGTAGTCCTTCTCTGTTTTTTCTGGAGAATCCGAGGAGCGCATCGACAATATCTCGTATCCTATTTATAGATTTTTTACCCAGGGTGGCAAATTTTATAAGCTCAGGATAGACACTAGCAAAATTTTTATTTTCGTTTTTCATCTCATCTATATTATCCAGCATGACATCAAAACAATTATCCACGGCAAAGGCCGGATTGTTGATCTCATGGGCAACGCCGGCTGCTAATTCTCCTACTGAGGCTAACTTGGCGGAATGAACTAAGTGCATTTCTGTTTCTTTGAGTTCAATAATGGCCTTTTCCAGTTCTTCATTTTTATTTTGCAAATCCCTTTTCAATTCTCCCTGTTTAATTAAAACAGAGACAGAGGCTAGTAATTCCCTATAGTTGAAAGGCTTAGACATATATTTATCTGCTCCATATTCGATACCAATAATTTTGTCTTCTATCTCGGCCTTTGCCGTAAGAAGGATAATGGGAATAAAAGCCGTATTATAATCGCTCTTCAGATGCTTGCATAATTCATAGCCATCCATCTCAGGCATCATAACATCTGAGATAATTAAATGTGTCTGATCTTTTTTTATTAGCTCCAAGGCCTGTCTTCCATTTTCCGCTGATGAAATAATGTAAAGCGGGTTTAATAAGCTATTTAAAACCGCAGACGAATTTTTATCATCCTCAACTATGAGGATTTTATATTTGGCTTCGGATAATGATTGCCTTTCTACCTTAGGGACAATACCATCAACCTTTTCCTCAGTATCATAAACAAGATCAGCATATTCTAACGATGCTCCATAGTCTAGTACCTTGTCCTTTTTTCTTCTGCCTGTTAATTCAGACAATTTATCCCGCCGGTCTTTTCCCGAACGTTGTTCTTTTTTAATGGATTCTTCCTTATCAGTAATAACGTATCTCTCTGTCCTGGGTAATCCGATAGTAAAGGTAGTACCCTTTCCCTTCGTACTTTCTACCTCAATAGTTCCTTCATGAAGTTCTATAATATTCTTGGCTAAGGATAATCCTATACCTGTACCGCCGAATTTACGGGTGCTTGATCCATCTGCCTGCCGGAAACGATCAAAAATATAAGGAAGATCGTGTTTATCAATACCTATTCCGGTATCGGAAATAGTTATCTTGATATAGTCTTTGGCCTCCATAGTCTTTATTTTAATCTGTCCGGTCTCTCCGGTAAATTTGAGGGCATTATTTAAAAGATTACTAAAGGCGGAATCCAGATAATTAATATCCACATAAACAGGTGATAGATCAGGGGCATAGTCTTCGATTATTTTTATTTTTTTTATTCCGGCCAGCTCTCTGGCCGGATCAATCACATCTTTTAAAAGTTCATGAACCCCGGCAAGGGAATAATTTAATTTCATTTTCCCTGCATCCCACTTGGCCAGATCAAGCAGTTTATTGACCTGTAAGAGAAGCCTTTTGCCATTAGCCAAAACTGTATTAAGGGTTCGTTTTACTAATTCAGGCTTAAAGCCCTTTTTATTATCATAGAGCAATGATTCAACAGGAGGCAGGATATTGTTTAAAGGGGTGCGTAACTCATGGCTGACATTGGAAAAAAATTCTGACTTTAATCTCTCCATCTCTTTGATTTGCTCGGCTTCAACCACTGAGGCGGTTAACTGAGAGCCTTTAAAGACCAAAGCTGCGTTTTTTGCCAGGGCACGGAGGGTTTCTATTTCTTCCTGACGATAATATCCTCCTTTCTTTTCTCCAAGCGCTAATATCCCCATTAATTCGTCCTTATAAAAACTTGGGAAAAAAATAACACCCGCCAGACGTTTCATATCCTCAAGCATTTTTTTTAACTTCTGCTCAAGGACGTTATCGCTTTGGCTGATGGTTATTTCCTGAATCAGGTCTTTAAGTTTTTCTTCTTCAAGGATATGATCATCTTTATCTGCATCTTTAATTATATTCTTTTCTATTAGATTTTTTCTCGTCTCTTTAAACCAGGTTATTAAGGAATGCTGTCCTCCTATTTCCATTCCCTCTATATGCGTGTCGCATTTGGTTGCTCCATGATGCAAGGTAAAATAACCTTTTTGGCTTAATAGATAAAAGGCATGGCTAATCTTTTGTCCCATGGTTTTTTCGTAAAAATTGATAATATGGGTGGGGATTAATCGGGCCAGTTCAACCGGATTCTCGAATCCTTTTTCGATTATATCACGGCTGGTTTCGGTTAGTATTTTTAGTTGGGCGGAATAGTCGCCGAAGAAGGTGTGGTAGGCTTTTTGCTCTAAACGCATGTAGAGAAAGGGGCTGATAGCGGCAAAGGCGGCATAGCCAACTATACTGACTGGGATTGCCCAGGGGTTGTTGTGGTAGATAGGATAGATTTGCTTATTGAACAATGAAAAAAGTACAAAGGGTAAACCAAAGGTAATGCCGTAGAAAAAGGTGAAGACTGTGGCACGGGTGATGACGAGTTCTGTATCAATAAGCTGGTGTTTAATAATACTATAACTAATTGCAACCATATATAAAGGAGCTGCATAGGTACCAAAAGGGGTAAAAGGATAAAGATGAATATTAAAGGCGGGCAAGTAATTACTTGAGCCACCTATATAGGCAATTAGCGATGTCCAACTAAAAAAAGCATATAATTTACGTTTGAGTCCTTGAGCCTTCAAATATGCTTTAAATAGTTCGTAAATCCCATAAAATATGCAACTAACCCAAAATATAAGAAAACTATAATAGACAGGTCCTATATCAAAATAATATTTTAAAGAAACTTTTGGAGATACGCTTGGCACAAATAGTTTTGTAAAATTAAATCCTAAAAATATAAAACATAATGTATATATTGTGATTAGAATCTTTTTACGTTTTTTTCCTGTAATGCCTAACAAACTAAAAGTAAAATGTACAAAAGTTGGGTTGTCAACGGCAAATTAAAATGAGCAGAAAACGGCAAATAAAATTGACCACCCTAGGTAGTATATAATTCTTGTAATCGACGTAATAATTATTCAATATTACC
>JAZDLJ010000198.1:0-6587 GCA_043802115.1 bacterium
GCTAATTAAACCCTGACGATATGATTTATTTATCTATAATATTCCATAAAGCGATAAATTCCAGGGGTTTGGGGACAGAGTCCCCAACTTAATAAATATTTTTTTTTACCTTTTTTGGTCACAGATTGCAGAAGAACCAAAGGTATTGAAACACAAAGTTTTTTAAGATTTTTTTTGTTTTTTCCTTTGTGCCTCTGTGCCTTTGCTACTTTGTGCCTTAACAGTTAGTTACAAAATTAACCTGCATTATTTTAGAAAAACCTAAGTTGGAGTAGTATAAACTATAATAACATTGTTCCTGGCTCTATGTAAGAATTTCAGCAAGTGGAGCTTGCAGAATGATTCAGTACGATTAATGTTGTTAACAATCTGATATTATTTAGGTTGTATCCAGCATTACTTGTTTAGCACTACCAGAAAAATTTACAATTCACCACTCACAATTCACAATTGAGTTCACAATTCACAATTCACTCTTGGACGGAGTCAATAAATTGACCAACCAATTACTTAATTACCTATACATGTCCCTTTTATGTATCTTTGGTTTCCTTCCCCTCCTTTACTATCTCTTACAAAGAATAAAAAGAAAACAGCTTCAACATGAAGGTCATCTTTTAGCCTGGTTTTTAGTCCTGGTGACCCTTAGCCTTTATACAATAGATCAACTCCATTCTGTTTTTGGTTTCTTTGACCCAATAAAAAATGAATTTGTAACAAACTATAAAGAATTATTTATTGTAAGTATAATAAAGCTTTTTTATAAAATTATATTTGGTATAATGCTTATGATATATGGTTTTTTAGGAATGAAAAATGACTACAAGTAACCAGCCAACCAAGATACTTATTGTTGATGATGATTCAGCTATAAGAGAGATAATCCGTCTAAGTCTTAATCTGTCAGGTTATGCTATTGTTGAGGCACAGAATGGATTGGAAGCCTTAAAGATGACTATCACTGAGGAACCAGACCTTATTATCCTGGATATAATGATGCCCGGTATGAGTGGGATGGAAGTTTGTAAAAAATTAAAAGAGAGTACAATCACTTCTCATATACCAATTCTTATGTTAACAGCGAGATATGAGCTTGAAGACAAGGTAAAAGGCTTAGAGGTCGGGGCAGATGGTTATTTAGTAAAACCTTTTGACCCTATGGAATTAGAGGCTCGTGTTAAGGCTTTAATCAGGCAGGTAAGAAGAGATCTTTATGCTAATCCCCTTACTAAACTACCTGGAAATATAAGTATAGAGAAAGAGATCCAGGATGTTATTGATTCAAAAAAGAAATTTGCAGTATGTTATCTTGATATTGATGATTTTAAGGCCTATAATGATTTTTATGGTTATGCCTCTGGTGATAAGATAATCAAATTAACAGCAAGCATAATTAGCGATACCATCAAAGAATATGGGAATAAAGAAGATTTTGTTGGACACATAGGTGGTGATGATTTTATTCTTATTGCTACCCCTTATAAAGTTGAAAAGATATGTAGAAAGATAATAGACCTTTTTGATAATCTAGTTCCAACATATTATAAAGAAGGTGATAGACACAAAGGATATATTATTGGTAAAGATCGGAAAGGCAAAACTACTAAATTCCCTTTAATGAGCCTTTCTATAGTAATCGTTACTAATGAGGAAAGCGAATTTAAGCATCATCTTAAGGTCTCTGAGATAGCGGCTGAGTTGAAAAAACATGTTAAATTATTACCTGGTAGTA
The DNA here is from genome assembly GCA_043802115.1 of bacterium. Taxonomy (GTDB): domain Bacteria; phylum SZUA-182; class SZUA-182; order JAZDLJ01; family JAZDLJ01; genus JAZDLJ01. The sequence goes on from JAZDLJ010000198.1 coordinate 1,733, forward strand.
ATTATATGTTTAATAGGAGAAAAAATATTAAAAATCCTTCCCTTGAGAGCTAGTGACCTTAAAAAATGCAATTAAATATTGCTCAAAAATTACACATAAGTTTTTTAATAGTTATATTTTTCACCAGTATCATTAGCTCCTTAGCATATGTGACCCTCTCGAATGTAAGTAATCGATTGGCAGAGATCGACCTTGAAGTAAAAAGATTAGAGAGCGCCAACCTCTTAAAAAAAAATCCAATATCTATAATTCAACATGTAAATAAGACCAAGACAACTCTAATCTTCTTATTACTTGTTGGATTTATTATAAGCATCATTTTGTCGTTTTTTATGTCTAACAGGATATCTGATCCTATTGCCTTACTCTCAAAAAAGGCTGCGGAGCTGGGAAAGGGAGAATATGGCCGGCCAATCCTGATTAAAAGTCAGGATGAGATTGGTCGATTATCAGTAGCCTTTAACCAGATGGCAACCTCTCTAAAACAAAGAGAGTATGATTTAAAAAAGGCAAATCAAGAACTTGAAAAGCGCGACAATATTCTTCAGGAGGCAAATAAAGAATTAAAAAGGCTAAATGATATTAAATCTGATTTCTTATCCATAACCTCTCACGAGCTCAGGACCCCCCTCACAGCTATTAGAGGTTATGTCTCGCTTCTTTATAACGAACGTCTTGGATCTTTAAATGAACAACAAAAAAACAGCCTAAAAGTAACAGAAGAAAAAGTTACCCACCTTAACAATCTAATCAATGAACTACTTGACCTGGCAAAGATAGAGGCTAATAAATATAATATCAGTGTGAGTAAAGAGGATGTAACTGAAATTATTAATACAACCATAGATTCTCTTGAACCACTCTTTGCTGAAAAAAATATTGAGGTCAATAATTACTTATCCCATAATTTTCCCAATGCACTTGTTGACAAAGAAAAAATTATCCAGGTGATTACTAATCTTTTAAGTAATGCTATCAAATTTACCCCTGAAAATGGTCATATTATTATCTATGGCTCAAAGATTACTCAGGGCAAAAAAAAAAAATGTTATTAATAAAGATTTTATTCAGATAGATATAACAGACAGTGGAATTGGATTACCCAGAAATCAATTAGATAAGATATTTGAAAAATTTTATCAGGTAGACCAATCTAACACAAGGAGATATAAAGGTACAGGCCTGGGATTAGCAATTACAAAGAAGATTCTTGAACTTCATGGAGGAGAAATCTGGGCAAAAAGTAAAAAAGGAGAGGGGAGTACCTTTAGTTTTACACTGCCTAAGGCGAGATGAGAATAATGAACATCAATTACCTACCATTATACGCAGTACTTATCCCTTTTTTGGGCGCATTAACACTAATTGTAGTAGGTAAACTATTTCCAGAGAGCGCTTATTTATATACCACTATTAATAACTTCCTGATCGTTATTATTATCGTTTCGATGTTTCATTATCGAGGCAAGATATTATTTATGGAATTTGATACAGGTCTACCATTTAAACTCTCTTTCCGGGTTGATATTTTAAGCCTTGTCTTTGGATTGATCTCTTCCATTATATGGACGTTAGTAAGTTTATATAGTATGGAATATATGGAAAAGAGAGAAAATGCGTTACGTTATAATGTATTTTCTCTCTTAACCTTAACAGGTGTGATTGGTGTTTTTTTTGCAGGTGATCTTTTTACCCTTTATATCTTCTTTGAGTTGTTAACTACAGCCTCTTTTATGTTAATAATCCATGATGAGACATATTCTGCTCTAAGATCAGGGATGGGATATCTTTTTATGGGGATCGGAGGGGGATTGTTATTGCTTCTAGCCATTATCCTGACTTATCATTTAACCGGAAGGGTTGATTTTTTAACCAGTGGTATGGGATTAGCAGCAAATAGTAGATTACTACCAATCATCTTTTTGGGCTATATTATAGGTTTTGGGGTCAAGGCAGGCTTGTTCCCATTTCATGCCTGGATGCCTAAAGTATATCCAATTACGCCCATGCCAGCTGTTGCCCTTTCTTCAGGGGTTATGATAAAGGTAGGGGCATATGGAATTTTAAGGACTATCTATAGTGTATTTGGGACAGAACTGTTAACAACAAATAAAAGCTTAATAAACATACTCCTTTCCTTGGCCATCTTGGCCATCTTTATAGGTTCAGCAGCAGCCATTGCTCAAAAGGATTTAAAAATAATGCTAGCCTACTCTAGTATGGCCCAAATGGGTTATATTATCCTTGGCATAACCCTTTTATCTCCTTTGGGATTAACAGGAGGGATAGTTCATGTCTTTAACCACGCTATAATCAAGACTACCCTTTTTTTATGTGCAGGCGTCTTTGTCTACCAAAGTGGGATATCAAAACTTGATGAATTAAAAGGTATAGGTAAAAAGATGCCATTAGTTACCTTTTGTTTTACCCTGGCTGCCCTATCCATAATCGGTTTTCCTCCCTTTAATGGTTTTATAAGTAAATGGTATTTGGCCTTAGGGGCGTTAGAATCCGTGAAAATTGGTATTCATAGCCTTACCTTTGGCATTTTTGCTGTAGGGATGTTACTTTTAAGTAGTTTTATGAATCTAATCTACTTTGGACCAATAATTTATAATGCCTGGTTTTATAAGACAGCTTCGGGTGGTGGAGATCAAATAATAGTTTCTAAATATACCTCAGATACTTCTCTGGCTATGCTTATTCCTATTATTATCCTGGCGGTCAGTACTTTAATATTTGGGATATTTCCCCGGTTGTTTTTAACATTACTTCCCCTGGGTATAAAATAGTTTTTTTACTTTATGCCCAGGGGAAGTAATGTTTTTTAAGCTGTGTAAATCAAAAAAAATAGATTGACAAGATTTTTTTTCGCGATATACTTTGTATTAAAAAGTGATTTGCATCATAAATAACTTTGATTAGAAAAAACAAGGAGGGAGAACTGTATGGAGGATAAGAATATAATAAGGCATATTGAAGAGCTTAAGTCATTAATGTATAAAGGGAATAGAAGTAAGATTATTTCAAGCACTGCCATGATCGTGTGGGGAGTGATTGCCATATTGATGAATGAGATTTCTCCTCTCTTCTTTTTGAAAGGTTGGTTTAATAGCTTGCCTGCTACAATAATTGCGGTAATTATCTTTCATTTTTCTATCTTTTCCTTGGGGATGTATTTAGAGCACCATTTTACCAAAAAAAAGCTGAGGAATTAAACGATGTCTTAGACTATACCTTTCACCAGATACTAAAACTCTTAGTCCTCCTACTTGGTCTGGGTACATATCTTACTATAGTTATGGCTATTCAGGGACGGTTTGGGCTTATCTATTCTATCTGGATGATTATTATCGGGATCGGGTTCTACTTTTGTGGTCTATTTACCCTTAAGATATATGAATATGGTGGCCTTGTCTTGATTATTCTTGGAGTACTTTCCTCTTTTGTCCCTGCAAGTCAGGCCTTTTTAGTAAATAAGGCAATTGCTAATGTTGCTATAGGAGGAGGATGTTTTTTCCTAGGCATATATGTAAAGAAAAAATACGGGTGGTAAGTAATATGAACGAACGGAGGGATATTTATGGATTTGATCGAACTAAACGCTATCTCTAAGGCCTACTTTTTAGGAAAGACTAGGGTTAATGCACTTAATGGTATTAATTTGAATATAAAAAAAGGGGAGTTTATGGCTATTGCTGGGCCATCAGGTTCTGGAAAAACAAGTCTGTTAAATATTCTTGGCTTGATTGATAAACCTGATTCCGGCAATTTTATTTTAAATGGAAAAGACACTAAGAATATTCTATTAGACAGATTATCCAATATAAGAAGAGAGATTATTGGGTTCGTATTTCAGACATTTAATCTTATTCCAGTCCTTTCTGCCTTTGAAAATATCGAATATCCTTTAATCTTTACAAAGATCTCAAAAAAAGAAAGAATTAAAAGGGTGAATAGACTTCTTCAACTCGTCGGAATATCTGATTTTATGGAACACAGACCTTATGAACTTTCAGGTGGACAAAGACAACGAGTTGCTATAGCCAGGTCATTAGTAAATAATCCTGAACTTGTCCTTGCAGATGAACCAACAGCCAATCTTGATTCCAAGACAGGCATAGAAATAATAAAAGAAATGAAAAAATTAAATAAGGAGTTATCGGTTACTTTTATTTTTGCAAGCCATGATTCTTTAGTGCTTAATGCTGTGGAGAGAATAGTCCATTTAAAAGATGGAATGATTGTATAGGAGGTTGAGTCCGTGAAGATTTTTAAATTAGCGTTCAGAAATGTCTTTAGAAATAAGCGTAGGACTCTTATTAGCATCTCAGTTTTAATGATAGGCGCTATGGGGCTTGGAATATTTAGTGGATTTATGAATTTTACTTACTGGGCAATTCAGGAACATATTATCCATGTTGGTATGGGCACGCCTGAAGGCACAGGGCATTTTCAAATATATAATGCTGAATATTTTAAAGGAGAAGAACCAGGTTATCTTGCTTATGGCATCTCAGATTGGAAGGATATAACAAACAAGATTGAAAAGATTCCGGATGTTACTTTCGCTAGTCCACGTATTGATATGCTAGGGCTTATCAGCACAGGAGAAAAAGCCGAACCTGTTGTGGGTTTTGCTGTTGATCCAAAAAAAGAAAAAATATTGCCAGAGACATTTGGTTCATCTGAACCATATTTAAAACTTGAAAAAGTTAAAGATGGGGTAATCCTTGGGAGAGAATTAGCAAAGAAATTAAAGGTAAAAGAAGGTGAATATCTGACACTCCTTTCTTCAACAATCGATGGGGCGATAAATGGTATTGACCTTAAATTTATTGGCACAATCGATACT
>JAZDLJ010000199.1:0-7915 GCA_043802115.1 bacterium
ACAATAGACATCTTTCCAAAATAAAAATTGTATTCTCTAAGTATCTAGCGGCAAGAGAAGACAAAAATTTTACTGTAGTAAGTTATTAGTAGTCTTTTTGAATTTTCTAAGCTTGCTTACCTAAATTGCCTAACTCGATTCTCTCAAACAGAGGCAATTTTACGGGAAGCTGCGCTAAGAAAATTTACAAAAAGGCTACTAAATACTCGCTCAGCAAAATATTAGAGGCACACCTATCTTAAAAAAATTCAAAATTAGAATTACTGTTTTTCCTTGACAATAGCTTGTTAACTATGGTATTAAATAAGCATCTATATATAGTAATTCAAGTTAGGTTTTTTAGGTACATATTTTGCATAGATTTTCAAGAATTGTTTACTTAAGATAGATGAACTGAAGACTTTTATGAACAACTTATATTCTTTTGGCTTCAGATTATTTATGATTGGTTATCCTGTCTTGAGACGTAATGTATATTATGCCTAAAAAACTAAAAATTTATAAAAAAATAGAGGGGTTTAAAAATGGCTAATCACAAAAGTGCAGTTAAAAGAATAAGACAAAATGAAAAAAGAAGATTAATAAATCGAACGTATCGTTCAAATCTCAGATCAAACATAAAAAATGTTCTTTTAGCTATTAATAAAAATGATAAAGAAGGTGCAAAAGATTTATTAAGTAATACACTCAAGACCATAGATAAAGCTGCCTCCAAAAAAATAATCCATAAGAGAAATGCAGCGAGGAAGAAGTCCAGGTTAACAAAAAAGATTAATGCCATAATAAGTGCATAGTTATAAACATTAGAATGGTCTAATCTAAATTATTTTTAATGACATCCTTCCCAAAAAGATTACCACACTGGTTTAAACAACCTCTATCCGACCTTCAAAATACGAAAAATCTTCTAAAAGACATTAATTCCCTAGGTATCAATACTGTCTGTGTCTCTGGTAGATGCCCGAATAAAGGTAGTTGTTTTAGAGAAAAAAGGCTTACTTTTATGATTATGGGTTCTATCTGCACAAGGGATTGCAAATTTTGTGCAGTAAAAAAAGGGATCCCTGAGCCACTAAATAATGAAGAACCTTTTAATATCGTAAAACAGATCAATAAACTTAATCTAAAATTTATAGTTATGACCTCTGTTACTCGTGACGATCTTGAAGATGGAGGGGCATCCTTTTTTCACCAGACAATAAAAACTATAAAGACAACTATTCACAATGTCAAGATCGAGCTCCTAATACCTGATTTTCAAGGTAGTAAACAAGCCATCGATACAATCCTATCCTCTCCACCCAATGTGTTTGGCCACAATCTTGAGACCATCCCCAGACTATATAAAAAGGTTAGACCTCAGGCAGATTATAAAACCTCTCTCAACTTATTAGCGTACGTTAAGTCTAAAAATAATTGTGTCTTAACTAAAACAGGAATCATGGTTGGTCTTGGGGAAAAAAAGGATGAGATTATTGAACTGATGAAGGATGTAGTTAGGGTTAAATGTGATTTTTTTACTCTAGGTCAGTATCTCCAACCAGATAGAAGATGTGTAGAGGTTAAAGAGTATATCCATCCAGAGATTTTTGATGAGTATTGTAAAATTGGCAAGGACTTAGGCATAAAAAATATCTATGCTGGACCTCTTATTAGGAGTTCGTATCACGCAGAAGATGAATATTATAAAATGCGTAGCAATTTTAGTCCTTTGAAAAAGTCAGCCACAGAGTTATTCCGTTGAAAGTTACGTAAAGAAAGGAAGAAACAATTTATTAAATTGGGGACTCTGTCCCCAAACCCCTGAGATTTACCGCTTTTAAGGGTAATTTTAATAATATACTACTCCAATTTATGTTTTTAATACAAATTACCCTCAAAAGCGATAAATCCTAGGAGGTAAGGACACGGAGAGCACGAAGATTCTTCAAGATAAATTCTTTATTATCTTTTAGTTATCAATCCGTGCTCTCCGTATCCTCCATAGTTTATTATATTTTTAAGAATAAAAATTTAATAGCGATGCTTAATTTTGGTTACACTCAATCTATATTTTATCTCCTGAAGGGGATGTACCCCCAATAAATGGTTACAAAAGCATGTAAAAACATAATAAAAAATAATATATAACTAAATACCTTATGAACTATTACCCACTTACTTATTATTGCCAGATATATATTTAATAACGATACCGAACGAATTTCCAGCAATCTTTTAATAAGATCATCTGACCATGTTTGTAACTCATAATGATCACTTGCTTGATAATCATTATACCTCTCATCTATTAAAGTAAAAATATCCTTTGTTTCTCTTTTGATAGACATCCATTGTTTAAACGTTTCTTTAAGAGAATTATGCGGAGGAAATTGTGGAGGATCAATCTCTACTACCCTTTGAATAAGTGATGATTTAATTTCCTCTCCCCTAAGCTCTTTTTCTATAAGAAGATCTATCGTATGTAATAATTCATATTTTTGGGTAATGCGATAAAAAAATATTCCGAAAAAAAGTCGACCAAATATACCTGAAATTACCACAATGATCATTATCCAAAAGGCTAAACCAATCAAGCCATTAAACCTTAGGGCTGAATGAAATATTATTAAAACAGGACCAAGTAAACCCAAAAAAATATGGATATCCAACCATAATGAAAGGTTCCCTAAATCTTCTAATGATTCTGCCTTCTTCCTAACAAAGTAAAGGGCATAAGAAAGCATCATAAGGAGACCGCCAACAATACCCAAAACGTGGCCTATCCTTCCTGATGGTTTCAGGAGTTTATGCATTGCTTCACTATGATGTCTTAGTCCTTCAGCAATAGAAAAATAAGGTCTATAAATTGAATACAGGTAAACTGTGGTCAGAATAATTATTGAAAGGCAGGTGATCCGTAATACCAATTGTTTACTATCTTTATAAACCAGAGTCTCACTCATTATTTTCTCCCTTAAAAAATAGAAGTCAGAAAGTTAAGAAGACAAGAAGTTGAGAATTAAAAACTATTTTCCCACGATTGTTTTTTTTCAGATCGACAGCCTTTTACTTGACTTCTTGACTTCTGGACTTCTTGACTTCTTGACTTCTTGACTTCTTGTCTTCTATCTTTTCTCAGCTTCTGTCTTTTCCCCTTCTATCTTTTTCTCCCTCTTCTAATGAATATCTTAAGTGCTCTTTCAATTCTACATCTATAAAAAGCTTCTTGTGTTTGGAAAGATAATCTTTAATTGTAGAAAGCTTAAGCGCCCCAGTAGGACAATTAATTACACAAGCCCTATTACTATATCCAGCACAGGTATCACATTTTATAGCAACAGTTGCCTTATTTTTTCTAAAATCTTTATCTATCCGTTCAATGGTTAGTTCTCCTGTTGGGCATACCTTGGCACACTCCGCACAGCCTAAACATGTATCCGAAAGTTCCTTAAAAGGAGTAGCGATTAATCTTTCAGGCCCTCTCTTAGCAAAGCTAATTGCAAAAGCCCCAACGTTTTCCTCGCAGGTACGAACACATAAGCCACACAAGGTGCACTTATCAGGTTCTTCCCTCTTCTTAAAACGAGTCTCCTTTATCCCCATCTCAAAGGCCATTTCTTTAATAAGATCAGCCTCGGGACACCTGGCTAAAAGGAGTTCCAAAATGATCTTTCGGGCATTAATCACCCTCTCTGTTGAGGTCTTAACTACCAAACCTTCAGCTATTGAAAACATACAAGATGGCTGTAATTTCGTAATCTTCCCTTGCGTAACCTCAACAAGACAAAGACGACAAGCACCAAACGATTTGACTGATGGATGATGACACAAAGTCGGTATCTTGATTTTATATCTATTAGCTATATCTAAAATAGTCTCGCCGCTATTTCCTTCTACATTCTGCCCATCAATATTGAAATAGACTGCATTCCCCTTCCCTTCCTTTGAGCTTGAAGGCAATTTTTCAACCTTTTGTTTGAGATAACTATTTATGGTAACCGGAGAATTTCTGTATAGTTTCCTATCGTTATAATTCATACGAAAGTATCCATTTTAGGTTGTCTGTTTTTTGTTTCATCATTCATCATTCCTAATAGACATCATTTAATAACAAACTGCCTTCTTTGGACATGCCTGATAACACACCCCGCATCTTGTGCACTTGGATATATCAATCTTATGGGCATTTTTCTTCTCCCCAGTAATAGCTGATGCTGGGCACTTACGACTACAGATTGTACATCCAATACATTTTTCTTCATCAATTTGATAAGTAATCAATGGCTTACATACCCTGGCTGGGCATCTCTTACCTTCTATATGAGAGATATACTCATTTTCAAAATGTTTTAAAGTCGATAAGACAGGATTGGCTGCTGTTTGACCAAGGGCGCATAAGGCAGCATCCTTCATCATTCGTGCTAATTCTTTTAATAGGTCTAAATCCTTTAAGACCGCTTCACCCTTGGTTATCCGATCCAGGATATCATACATTTGAATAATACCTTCTCGGCATGGCACACATTTTCCACAAGATTCCTCTCGTAAAAAATTTAAAAAATAACGGGCTATATCAACCATGCAGGTATCTTCATCCATAACTATCATCCCACCCGAACCCATCATGGAGCCTGCCTCAATTAAACGATCAAAATCAATAGGTAAATCTAACATTCCTTCTGGGAGACACCCTCCTGAAGGACCACCTGTCTGGACAGCCTTAAATTTCTTTCCATTTGGTATTCCTCCCCCGATATCAAAGATAATTTCTCTTAAAGTAGTACCCATTGGAACCTCTACCAAGGCCGTATTATTTATCTTTCCTACCAGGGAAAAAACCTTTGTCCCTTTACTCCCCTCTGTCCCCATACCCCAAAACCAATCTGCCCCTCTTTCAATAATAACAGGAATATTGGCAAAGGTTTCAACATTATTGATAACAGTTGGTTTACCCCATAAACCCTTTTGAGCTGGAAATGGAGGTTTTGGCTTTGGAGTACCTTCTTTACCTTCAATCGAGGCTATTAAGGCTGTCTCTTCACCACAGACAAATGCCCCGCTTCCTTTATTTATAAAAATATTAAGGTTAAAATCTGTTCCTAATATCTTATTTCCCAATAAACCATATTCACTCGCAGTCTTAATTGCCAGATTGAAATTATCGATAGCTAAAGGATATTCAGCCCTCGCGTAGACATAACCCTCACTTGCACCTATTGACCTTGCCCCAATCATCATCCCTTCTAGGACGGCAAAGGGATTACCTTCAAGAATACTTCTATCCATATATGCCCCTGGATCACCCTCATCAGCATTACAGATAATATATTTTTTGTCTCCGTGATTCTCAGCCGCTAATTTCCATTTCAATCCAGTAGGGAATCCCCCACCTCCCCTACCTCTAAGCCCTGACTTCATTATCTCATTTACAATATCAGTGGGATGCATTTGAAATAAGGCCCTAGAAAAGGCTGAAAAACCGTCAAAAAAAATATAGTCTTCTATTGAGGTAGCATCAATATGTCCATTGTTTTTTAAGATAACCCTTTTTTGTTTCTTATAAAAAGGGATATCCTCCTCATATGTAATCTTTTGGCCAGAATTATGATCTGTACATAATAATTTTTCAATTATCTTCCCTTTTAAGATAGTTTCTTCAATAATATCTTTAGCATCTTCTGCTGAAACCCTCTTATAAAATATACCTTGAGGTCGGATAACTACTAATGGTCCTAATTCACAAAAACCCCGGCAGCCCGTAATAAGAAGTCTAATCTTATTAGAAAGTCCCTTCTTAGCAAGTTCTTCCTTAAAACCCTCTAAAACCTTCTTACATCCAAGAGCTACACAACCAGTACCTCCACAAACTGCAATGCAGGGCATATTTAGATCTCTACTCTCAACAATACTCTTTCTTAAATTTGCTAAATCATTAGCTGAGTTCAATCTTAAAGGCATTATAATTCTCCTAAATAACAATGATAACGTATAAAGATAACTAAAATTTCTCAGCCTCCATATTCATACTTCATATTATTAGCATCCTTCATTTGTCAGATTACATTTTTTAAAAAGATTGCCACAGAGAACACAGAGTTCACAGAGGAAAAACAAAATAATACGTTAATTGAAAATTCTCTGTGAACTCTGTGTCCTCTGTGGCAAAAAATATTTTAAGAATGTAAACAATTTTTGTCCTAAATGAAAGATGCCATATTATTCAAACTTCTTCAATATCGAATTAATCTTATCTGGAGTTACAGTTCCAAAACACTCACCATTTATGACCATTACTGGCGCAATTGCACACGCACCTAAGCAACTAACACACTCTAATGTAAATTTTTTATCTTTAGTTGTCTCTCCTCTCTTGATCTCTAATATCTTCTCTAGTTCTTCAACATTTCTAGATGCCCCTCTAACATGGCAAGCTGTTCCAATACAAACATTAATTAAATATTTGCCCCTTGGAACAAGGCTAAAGATATTATAAAATGTGGCTATATTAAAGATACGACTTAAAGGAATACTTGTTTTTTTAGAAATGTAAAAAAGTGCCTTTTTAGGAAGATAGTTATAATTCGACTGAAGATCTTGAAGTATTGCAATTATTGAATTAGATGAATTAGAATAATTATTTATTATCCCCTCAACCTTTTTAAGATCTATCCCATCAACCTCTTCCTTTTCCTCTCTCTTTTTTTCTCCCTTTGGTTTCATAAAAGATATAATTTTATCTTTTAAAGAGAGCTCCTGTTCTTTTTCCTCTTCATTAGAAAAAATAAATATGGCATTATATGGACAGGCCCTAACACATAAACCGCAACCTACACAATTATCAGTTATTACAATATGACCTTTGTCATCCTTTTTAATCCCCTCCCGATTACACACCTCAATACATCTTGGCTCTATACAAATCTTGCAGAGGTTAGGAATGAGACTTATGCCAACTAAGGCCGAACCTTCTCTTACATGTCTTGAGATGTTCTTGTGCCTTCGTGCACAGGCCTCAATACAATTTCCACAATTGAGACAATTTTTAATATCACAGACTATTATAGATTTTTCATCTACTGACTTTTTATCTATCATAAAACTCTTCTCGCTACCTTGCTTTCAATTTTTTTATTTTGATTTTCGTTATTATTTGATATTCTGACTTAGTTCTACTATCTTTATTTTACAATTTTTAAGGTCTTTATTTTTAATTTCTAAGTTTAATAAACACTATTTTTTCTTGGAAATCAACCATGAGTTAGCATGTAGATAACATGTACATAAGAATACATATCCAGACCAAATTCTAGCCACAGCAGAGTCTTTAGAGAATGATGGATTACACCCCCACATTCCGCACCCTAAATTTCAAAATTTGGGGATGGTTCATCTCGCTGTGAAATAGAAAAAATTGTTTCGGTTTTTGCCCTTCAACTCTTTCCCACGCTCTGCGTGGGAATGCAAGTATTTTGGCGCTCTGCGCCTTATTTAGTTTAATAAATCTAGCAGAAAGAACCCGAAATAATACCCCTCAAAATCACAATCGATTGAATCATCCCAAAATTTGAGTATTTTTATTGTATCGGAATTTTTTATTATACCGTTATTAATTACATTAGACATCTTTCCAAAATAAATACCTTATTCTAAGTATCTAGAGGCAAAAGAAGACAAAAATTTTGCTGTAGTGAGTTATTAGTAGGCTTTTTGTAAATTATTTTAGCGCAGCTTCCCGTAAAATTGCCTCTGTTTGAGCGGAGCGAGTTAGGCAATTTAGGGAAGCAAGCTTAAAAAATTCAAAAAGACTACTCTAATGAACGAAGCAAAGATTTTGTAAATATTCAGTAAACCCTTGATGTTCATCTAATCTTTACCCACCCCTAACCCCTCCAAGGAGGGGAATTATTTAGTTATTCCCCTCCTTGGAGGGGTT
>JAZDLJ010000211.1:0-6856 GCA_043802115.1 bacterium
ACTTGAGGCCTCGGCCGCCTGGTTAACAATAGCGCTTACATCTTTAATCTGTACGGAGGTTTCCCTTACGCTTTCTGTCATTTCCTGCACTTCGACAAATGTATCTTTCATATTATCAGCCATATTTCTTATGCCTGTTGCTGTCAGTCCGATATTATTGGCAATATCCTTGGTTGCCACTGACTGTTCTTCGACAGAGGTAGCAATGGTGACAACGATATTATTTACCTTATTTATGACATTGCTAATATTGGTAATTTCACTTATGGTACTATTGGTAGAATTTTGAATGGCTTCAACCTTCGAGCGTATATCACTGGTAGCGTCATTGGTCTGTTTAGCCAATTCTTTGACCTCATTTGCTACAACTGCAAACCCTTTACCTGCCTCTCCTGCCCTGGCTGCTTCAATAGTTGCATTAAGGGCCAGCAATTTAGTCTGCTCCGCGATCTCAACAATATCTTCAATAATAGTATTTATCTCCTTGGCCGCACCTTTAAGTTCATCCACCTTACCTGATGCGCTGGTTACACTCTTTACCGCATCCTCAGTTATGGTCCGCGCCTTCTCGGCATTCTGGGCAATCTCACTTACCGTAGCGGTCATTTCTTCTGTTGCTGTCGCAATACTCTCTACACTCTTCTTGGAATCCTCAGTAGTTTGAGAGACACTTTTCATAGTGGTGGCCATGTGTTCTGACTTTTCCGCTGCTTTTACCATGTATGCATTCATCTTCTGAGCCCCATCCGAAACAGAAACCATATTGTTACTCATCTCTTCAGCAGCAGCAGCTACGGAAGTCGATTTTTCTTTCATCTGTTCCGTATAAGAAGCTATCTGGGTAGAGGTAGCAGAAAGATCCGTAGAAGATTTGGATAGGGTGATTGTGCTATCCGCTATCTCCTTGATCATTACCTGAAGTTCATCAATAAAGGAATTAAGCCATTGGGCTATTTCTCCTACTTCATCTTTGGCATCTACATCAAGCCGTTTCGTAAAATCGCCCTTCATATTCTCCAAAAAATTTTTAATCATCCCCAGCCTATTTTTAAACCATTTTAAAAAGAAAAAGGTGTCAATAAAAAATATTAAGCATAAAGTAATCGTTAGGATTAAGGTTTTTGAGATAATTCTATTAATATTACCCTGCACTATAGCCTTTTTTTCTGTGACTATCCGATCGATATCATCAATATATACACCTGTGCCAATAACCCAATTCCAGGGTTTAAACAACGTCACAAAAGAGAGCTTGGGCAGTATCTTGGTCGTATCTCTGGGATCAGGCCACTTGTAATCAACAAATCCTTCACCACGCTGAGAACAGACCTCAACAAAGGCCTGAAAAAGATTTTGATCTTTTCCCATCGCACAATTATATTTAGGGTCATCCATAATCTTATCATTTAAGGCCGGGGTAATAGGGTGCATAATCATCTTCGGGTAGGGATAAACCATATCGTTTATCCAAAAATAACCCCTGCCCTCGTCATATCTTATGGTCGCAATTTCTTCGGCTGCTAATCTCTGGGCATCTTCTTTTTTAAGTTCACCTTTTTCTGATTTTGCATGGTAATAAGCTACAATAGATTGGGTTGTCTCCGTAAGATGCTTTAACTTGGATTCTATAAGACTTTTTGACTCTATTTTGAAACTCTGTATTTCTCCTTTACCCTGTCTGGAGATATTATTGATTGCAAAAAAGGAAAGAGCCCCAGCGATAATAATATTTGAGAATACGATTAGAATCAATACTCTGGTTAATACTTTTGTGTCCTGGAATCTCATAAACTATACCCCCTTTACTATAATTTTGTGTTAGTTACCTCATTTTTTAATATTTCTACCAAATTTAAGATGCAGACCAGGTCATCTTTCATTTTTAATATATTAGAGAAATATATCCCTGTTATCCCCTCAATATTGGAAGGTGGAGGCTCCATATCCTTTATTTCGGCAAAGACAATATCAGCCATATTATCTACCAAGAGCCCGACATCTTCATTCTCCAATCTAACAACGATAATGCGCATATTCTCATCGATTACCTTTGAAGGATCAAAACCGATCTTTTTTCTAAGATCAAGAATGGTTACGATTTGGCCCCTTAGATTCAATACCCCTCTCACCTCCTTTGGGGCATCGTACACGGTTGTAATCTCAAATTTTTTAATGATCTCCCTTACACAGGTAATATCTATCCCGCATAATAGATCACCAACCCTGAAAAGGGCTAATTCCAGATGTTCTTTAGGGTGTTTAGTTTTGTTACCAGCCATTTGCCCCCTCCTTAGGGTCTGTCACGAAATAACTTATACATTTGACATCTCATCTTTAAGTTATATTTTGTCGATCCTCTTTCGCAAAATCCTCGAATTAGCTCTGCTAGTCCTGCGGTTTTGCTCACTCAGATCGATAAAATCTAACCTAAATCTGAGCGTGAAATGTACAACTTATTTCGTGACAGACCCTTAATTCTTATTTCTTTGCAGAGTCTAGGTAATGCTGAATTTTTTCCTGGATTTTTTCCCGGTCAAGTTTTACTAAATATTCATTTATACCCGCCTCTAATCCTCTTTGTTCAGCTGATTCTCCGGCGACAGAGGTAATGGCAATTATGGGTACTTTGTCAAATCGCGAATCCCCTCTTACCTTCTTGCTAAATTCCAGACCATTAAGATTTGGCATCTCTATATCAGTCATGATCAGGTCAATCTCTCTCTCATGTTTATTAAGTTCTTGAATGGCCTGTAAACCATCTTCGGCAATAATGACATTGTATCCGATCTCTTCGACAAACCCTTTAATCTGATTACGGAAAAATGCAGAATCATCTATGACCAGTATAGTAACTTTTTCCTTTGAACGAGTTCCTTTTGGCTCTTGTTTAATCAACCATTCAGGCATTACAGCAGAAATAATGCCAAATAAATCTATCAATAATGTGATCTCATCCAGAATAATAGCTGATCCGATTATTCCCGGTTGACGATGCGTTATATCATCAATAGAGACAGCAACATCAATAATATCGATGATCTGAGAAACTAAAATGCCAACCTCGCGACCAGCTATGGAAAAAACAATAACATATAGTTCCTTAGTCTCCTGGTGAGGTGTTACTTTAGCTACTTCTTCAATGGAGAATAGAGGGAGACTCACACCTCGATATTTAATAGCTCTTCGTCCTCCCATTATCTGGATGGAACTTTTATGAATCCTTTCTATTCGTGAGACAAGTCCAAGCGGCACAGCAAATCTTTCTCCCGGGCCATTTTCCACAATCAATAACGACTGGGCATCTTGATGTTTCTCTATCTCTTTCTGGGCAACCTTTCCTTGAGCTATTTCTTTGACCTCCAATAGTTTCTTCATTTTGCAAATGTTAACAACATCCAATATTAAAGCTACCCTACCATCCCCGAGGATAGTAGCCCCAGCATATGCCTTACATCCTTTAAGATGATATCCGAGTGGTTTAACCACTATCTCCTCAGAATCGAGGAGGGCATCGAGAACAATACCATAATTAAAATCTCCGGCTGTAACCACAGCGATATTTAATGAACTTTGCGCATGATAACGCCGATCTTTTCCGGAACGCCGATCTTTGAGGTTATTATTATCCTCAAGATTTCCCCGGTTAGATTCATCTGCGGATAATCCTTCTTTTATAAAACCCCCTCGGCGATCAATAATATCTTCTCTTTTATTTATAAAAACAGTATCAGTTTGAGGATCAATGAAGGTATCTGAGGATATGCCTATTACCTCGCTTAATTGTATTAAAGGCAGGATATCCTCTCTTAACCGCATTACCAGAGATGATCCTATCTTGCTGATCTTTTTTTTGACCTGGCTGGCGGGGACACGTACAAGTTCGACCAGATTAACCTGAGGGATAGCAAATCGTTCATTTTGAACGGAGATAAGAAGGCTTGGGATAATAGCCAGGGTTAGAGGTAATTTTATCCGTAAGGTCGTCCCTTCCCCTACATTAGTATTTATATCGATAATCCCACCCAGTTTGGTAAGGTTATTATAAACCACATCCATGCCTACGCCTCGTCCTGAAAACTCAGTAACCCTTTCGGCCAGGGAGAACCCGGGAAGAAAAATTAGATTGATTAAATCCTTTCTGGTCATATTATCTAATTGGGCTTTATTGAAAGAGCCAAGGGATAAAGCCTTATTCTTAATAGCTGTATGATCTATGCCCTTTCCATCATCTTTAATTTCGATAATCACTTGTCCCGCCTCATGAAAAGCCTTAAGAAATAAAATCCCTTTCGGTTTTTTACCGGATTTTTTGCGCATTTCAGGAGATTCTATCCCATGATCAAGGGCATTTCTCACTAAATGCGTAAGAGGATCGGCTAAGGCCTCTATAATGGTTTTATCAAGATTTACCTCTTCACCCTCGATAATCAAATCTACTTCCTTGCCAAGTTCTCTGGTTAAATCCCGAACGATCCTTTTAAACTTATTAAATACGGTTTTTATAGGTTGCATTCGGGTAGCCATAACTGCCTCCTGCATTTCAGAGGTAATCAGGTCTACGCGTTGAGTTGCGGTCTCTATTGATTTAATGTTTTTGGATGCGACAGTCTGGACAAGTTGGTTCCTGGTTAGAACTAATTCTCCGGCGAGATTCATTAGCTTATCCAGGATAGTAACATTCACCCTCAGATTACTCTCAAATTTTTCTTTCATCTCTTGAGGTGAGGCCACAGGCTCTTGAGAACGGGGTTCATTATCTTTTTTAGTTACGGATAGGCTATTACTTATTACTTCTTGAGCCATTAATGGGACTGTTTTTTCAGGGGAAATAGATTGTAGCGGAATTACTTCTCTAATTTTATTCTTTGCCCCTTTTTTAATCTTAGAGGTGATTGTCTTACTCTGTTTATCGGATTTATCAGAAACAGAACAAGAGGCGGCTCCTTTTAACAGGACAAGTTCTTCGGAAATATCAACCGTATTACTTGACTCATGGTTATTGATCATGCCCTTAATAACATCAATAGCTTTTAAGAGGATGTTGATTATCTCGTGATTCGGGGTCAAACTCTTATTACGTATCAGGTTAAGGATATTTTCTGTTTCATGGGCTAGTTCTTTAATAGTCTCAAGGCCCACGAAACCAGCCCCGCCTTTAATCGTATGGATAGCTCGAAATATTTTATTAACTACCTCATTCTCAGCATGTTCTCCTTGGTCTTCGATAACCAAAAGATCATTTTCAATCCCATCCAAAAGTTCTTTTGATTCATTAATAAAGCCTTTCAGAATATCATTATCCTCAATTATGGACATATTCCTACCTCCCGAAATAAAAATAAATGGGACTTATACGTATTCATCGTAAGGACTAAGAAATACTATCGACTTATATAGTATAAAAAATAACAATTTTAAAATTCCATATTCCCGAAAACTGATCTCTTTAAACTTTTTTATTCTGTAGTAACACCTATCCTTATTATCTTCTTCAAAAAATATGGTTGCTAAAATTATCCCCTTTTTTAACCGCAAAGTATCGCTAAGTTTTACGCAAAGATACGCAAAAAAAATTTTGTTACACTCTGGGATTTACTTTGTGTTACTTTGTGTTGATCTTTGCGTCCCTTTGCGGTTAGTCTTTTACTTTTTTATTCCCAAACACCTTCTATCTTGCTCTGGCACTTGGTACACTGGGAGTTGACAATCTTATTTTTTAATACGGTAAATCCTTGCCGGGTGATGAGCTCTTCACCGCACTCATAACAATAGGTATCATTTCCTTCTCCATAAATATTACCTAAATAGACAAAGTGAAGGCCGGCCTCTTTTCCAATTTTTTCTGCTAGTTTCATTGTTTGAAGCGGGGTAGGCGGTGTATCGGTGAGCTTATAATCAGGATGGAAACGGCTTATATGCCAGGGGATTTCTTTACCAACTTCACTGATAAAAGCAGCTATATCTGCAAGCTCTTCTTCAGTGTCGTTTAAGCCGGTTACCAGTAAGGTTGTAATCTCTATCCAGATATTTAACTTCTTCATTAATCGGATAGACTCTAAGACAGGGTTAAGGCGTGCTTTACATATTTTTTTGTAATAAGAATCTCGAAACGATTTAAGGTCTACATTGGTGGCATCCAGATAAGGATGGATCATATTCAGGGCTTTATCAGTCATAAAGCCATTGGTAACAAAAACATTAGCTATCTTGGCTGCTTTAGCTAATTTCGCAACATCAAGAGCATATTCAAAAAAGATAGTCGGTTCGGTATAGGTATATGATATACTTTTACAGTTGCTTGCTTTGGCTTTGGCTACTATTTCCTCAGGAGCGAACTTGTGACTTCTCAAATATAATGATTCTCCGGAGGACTGATCAGCCTGAGAAATTTGCCAGTTCTGACAAAACCCGCATTTGAAATTACATCCTCTGGTAGCGATTGAGAAGGAAGTGCTCCCGGGGAAAAAATTGTATAATGGTTTCTTTTCTATCGGATCAATATGGGCAGCAACAACTTCTCCATAGACATGGGTATTCAAAACCCCCTGAAGATTCTGCCTGACTCCACATATTCCATATTCATTTTCTTTTATCAGGCAGCCATGAGCGCATAATTCACATTTAACCTTATTCTGCTCTAATTTTTTATAAAGAAGGGCCTCTCTCATAATTAGTTACGATTTTTTTTAATAGTTCATTCACCACGGAGGCACAGAGACGATGAATAATGAATAATGATGAATGATGAATGATAGAAGTCATTAATAATAGTAGATGCATAAAAAAATGGTATTTTTACCCCTCAATCAATTCGCTGTTATTTTTTTACTATTCATCATTCCGCACTCATCATTCA
>JAZDLJ010000212.1:0-2345 GCA_043802115.1 bacterium
TACTCCCTTTAGAAAAGGGAGAATAGATATTCTGTCCAATAACTTTACACGTGTAAAGTTATTGGACAAAGTCAAACTTAAATAAACGGCTCACTTTGGAAGTGAGCCGATTATTTTCCTTTAGTTCCACTAGAAATAAACTTTCCTAACTCAATAGACTAGATTCCTAACCCTTCTCTTTAAAGCTAATATTTTTCATTTAATAAACTTAAAGCGAAGTGCAGTACTTAGAAAACTAACAAGACGAAAGTAAATCTTCTTTTAGAAAAACCAAGCTGTTTGAGCTTCAATTTATTAGATTGGGCGAGTTTTTGTTTTTCTTAGAAATTTACTCGAGACGAAATTAGTTTTCTTAGTAACGAAGCGGTTTATTTAAGAAAAAAGTTAGCTACCTCTTATTTCTTCTTTCCTTCTATAATTTCCTCAGCCACGTTACGTGGTACCTGTTCGTAATGATCGAATTCCATTGTAAAGTTTCCTCGTCCTTGAGAAATAGATCTCAATTTAGTGGCATATCCAAATAATTCAGCTAGTGGAACAAGTGCATTAACAACTTTAATTCCAGCTCGATCCTCCATGGAGTCAATCTGACCTCTTTTAGAGTTGATATCTCCAGTAACGTCACCTAAAAAGGCCTCTGGAACAATTACCTGAACCTTCATTATAGGCTCTAACAGAACTGGATTACATCTTTTAGCCCCCTCTTGAAAAGCTATCGAGCCGGCGATTTTGAAAGCAGCTTCCGAGGAGTCAACGTCATGAAAAGATCCATCATAAAGAGTAACCTTAACATCCACCATTCGATAGTGAGCAACAACACCTCTTTCAACAGCTTCTTTAACACCTTTTTCAATAGCTGGAATAAATTCTCTTGGAATTGTTCCTCCACGAATAGCATTAACAAATTCAAAACCACCACCCATCTCCATCGGTTCGATTTCTAACCAAACATGACCATACTGACCACGTCCACCAGACTGACGGATGTATTTACCTTCAACTTTGGTAGTGCTAGTAATAGTTTCTCTATAAGAAACTTGTGGTTGTCCGACATTAGCCTCCACATTAAATTCTCTCTTCATTCGATCAATAATGACATCCAAATGAAGCTCTCCCATACCAGAAATAATAGTCTCTCCAGTATCTGGATCACCAGCAACTTTAAAAGTTGGGTCCTCTTCCGCTAAACGATGAAGAGCAATACCCATTTTTTCCTGATCAGCTTTAGTCTTTGGTTCAACTCTAATAGCAATAACTGGTTCTGGAAAATCTATCTTTTCTAAAATAATTGGATTCTCTGGATCTGTTAAAGTATCTCCAGTAGTTGTATCTTTCATACCAACAAGCCCACCAATATCACCAGTATAAATTTCATCAACCTCTTCTCGATGATTAGCGTGCATTCGAAGAATACGACCAACCCTTTCTTTCCCCCCTTTAGAAACATTTAAAATATAACTACCCTTCTTTAAAACTCCTGAGTAGACTCGAAAATAGGTTAGAGATCCAACAAAAGGATCAGCCGCTATCTTAAAAGCTAAAGCAGCAAAAGGAGCCTCGTCTTTAGGTGGACGTTCTTCCTCTTCCTCTGTTTTTGGATTAATTCCTTTGGCTGGTGGAAGATCTGCTGGAGATGGTAAGTAATCAACGACGGCATCTAAAACTAACTGAACACCCTTATTCTTCAAAGCCGAACCTGTTAATACAGGAATAATCTTAACCTCTAAAGTAGCTTTACGAAGAGTTTTCTTTAAATTCTCAACTGAGATTTCCTTACCCTCTAGAAAATCACTCATTAATTGATCATCATTCTCAACAATTTTCTCTACCAACTCACCTCTTTTTTTCTCAACCTCCTCTTTTAAATTTTCTGAAATCTCATCAGTCTCCTCTATTACCTCACCAAGTTTTCCACTAAAACGGTAAACTTTTCTAGTTATTAAATCTACAACTCCCTCAAAATTAGCTTCTATGCCAATCGGAACCTGCAAGGAAATTGCGTTAGGAGTCAATCTCTCTATGATAGAATCGAAGCTACGTTTATAACTAGCACCAGTTCTGTCCAATTTATTAATAAAGCAAATACGAGGCACTTTATATTCATCAGCATAATGCCAATTAGTTTCTGACTGTGGCTCAACACCAGCTACACCATCAAAAACAACTACTGCCCCATCTAAAACACGCATTGATCGCTTTACCTCAACTGTAAAGTCAATGTGTCCTGGAGTGTCAATGATATTAATTCGATGCTCTTGAGATTTATCTTCACCAGCATAAGTTGGCGTCCAGAAACAGGTTGTGGCGGCAGAAGTGATAGTAATACCTCGCTCTCTCTCCTGCTC
>JAZDLJ010000259.1:0-5260 GCA_043802115.1 bacterium
CTACTAACATTAATCCCCTTCGGGGAAAGGGAAAAAATCCACCTGAAAGGTGCCAAGTTAATTAACCGGTTGCAACTATAAGAAAATGTTTATACTATTTAAATTTATTTTTTAAAATTGCCCGAGGATAATAATTTTAAAATGCCGTAACTCTTTATAATTATTGGTTTATAAGCTTAATTCTTATTGATTAACAATTATAAAATAAAAAAAAGTATTAACAATAGCCTCATCCTTAAGGCAGCGCTTATGGGGCAAGGCCATGGGAATGAAGAAATGTCCAAAGAGGAGCCCTGAAAGGGCGTGACATAATAAGATAGGGGGAGGAAAATGTCTCAGTCATTATCCAAAGTCCTCCTGCATATAGTATTTAGCACGAAGATGCGGCAGGAATTGATATCAGAAGAAGTTCGGTTTGGTTTGCATGCTTATGTAGCAGGTGCTTGTCGTGCAGTAGATAGTGAGGGTTAATAAAAATATTCAGAAAGGATAGTGGTGTCAAAATCTAAGAAATAGAAACCTGGTGGATATGAAGACCTTTTACGGTTTTGGTTGGGATTTATAATATAAGTTGTTTTTTTAGAAAAGTCATATTCAAGGGCTCCGATAACAATATCATTAAGAACCAAACTTCCGTATATATTAAGAGGTGATTTAGGCGATTTAGGCGGGGTTGAGGAAGAAGACCCTGTTATCTCAATTTTACTACACATCAATGAGGCACAGATAATGTTTACATCTTCAGTTATACTAATACTGTTGGCAATTATTCCAACTTGGTGTGGATGATTTATCACCTCAGGTTTTAATTGATTAGGATTCGGAACATATTTTGTATTGACTATATCCCCCTCAATTGTAATATTCCCTGAAGTTGCTATAGTTAATGAACAATCTGGAAACCCTCCTTTTATTATAAGATCACCATTAAATAAGAAAAATATTCCAGAATTTGTTGGGGAAGAATTAGGATCTGTGGGGTTAGGCTTGAGGTTTCTGATAAAATTTAGGTCATATCTCCTTACATCTTTTGGGGCATATCCCCATTTTTTTTCTCCGATGTCAATAAATACTCCTGCCCCGTTATCCTTTATTTCCATCTCATGTTTCCTGTTCTTGATATAATAATATGCACCACTCCTTTCGGCTTCATCATAGAGATCCCCAGGAAGTTGAGTTATTCCTGCTATTGTCCTAGGTGGCAGGAAGGCATAATTTTTTATATCGAGCTCTTCCATAATGTAAACTTCTGCAGCTTCACGTCCAACATATGTATATATCCTATCATCTACAGTTTCAGTTGGGCTATAGGGATTTGGAATCGTCTTTGGGCCGCCAATATCTCTAAAGTTATGATAATCTAATTCTTGGTATAAAAGATCACTTTCTTCATAGTCTCTAACAGGTATCCCTTTTATTGGGGATTTAAGATAATCATCAGGAAAAGGAAGACGATGCCCATCTTCTTGATATCCACCTGCAGGGTTAAAACCTATTTTTTGTTTAAAGTCTACAGTTATTCCACAAAAGGTATATTTATAAGAGAAGTTAAAAGATCTTGGTTGATTTCCTCTCGTATCAGCACTATAACCCAACAATGGACCCTGGCAATAATCATATTCAGGATATTTTCCTCCTTGAAGGGTTATTTTTTCTTGAGGATCCTTTGTATTGATAGGAGAAACAATATCCAAAAAATTTTTATTAAGATAGACCTCAAAGCTACCTCCACCTATTTGTTCTCCTTGCATCCACGGCCAGCGTACCTGTCCAGGATCGTCATGAACGGCCTGAATATCCCTTTTTTGGCCATATTCCTTCTCATTAGCAAATTCAATTATCTTAGTATTCGTATTTAACCAATCTTTAAAATCATAATAGACAACATTATGGGTAAGCTCAAGTTTTTCTGAGGCAAAAGAGGCAATCCTTTCTGGAGTGAAGGCTGAAATGTTTCCTTTTGAATTCGATCCAGGTCCAAATCTACCTTCAATACATGCCTTTCCATGGACAGTCAGATTATCAAGCCCTGGATAAGTTGGATCGACTGATCCAAGCTCAGTTGAAGAAAATCTAAGCTCAGAGGATGTTGGTAAAAAAAAACCATAATTACAGACATGATCTGGCATAAATGACACCTTGGTTTTTGACCGGGCCTTTAAAAACGAGTCACCTCTTTTTACTACCTTAACTGTGATATAGAACTCCTTGGGATAGTTATTGTAGTCAGCTAAGGTCATCTCATAATAATAATTATTATTAGATAGTGATATCCTTTTTTTATTGACATCACTTTTATTTTTTCCTTCTAGTGATATTTCTGGGTCAGCAAAACGTCCATTAGACCCAAAGGCAAAAGGCTGACTGGATGAGTAGTTAAACTCATCAATGAGTTTTCGTAATTTACTCTGAAGAAATTTTTCTGTAAGAGATCTATCATTATTATAATAAATTCCAACTGTTCCATCTTTTACATATTTTCTTAAATCATCAGAGGGATCAGTTCTTAGCTCACCGCCAGTTGTCATTTCTTCAATAACCCAGTTAGTAATAGCCTCAGCTAGATAAACAGCCTCATTTTTTTGTTTCTTTTTATGAGTTGACAGCCAATCCCTATTACAGAGAAGAAGAAAGCCTCCTATAATCATAACAACAAAAAGGGCAAAAAACAGGGCAGGTAAAAGAGCAACTCCTTTCTCGCCCTCTTGATTTTGTTGAGATCCTAAAATACCTTTCATCCCCATCTGAAGATATCCTTTATTTATTTGTTTTTAAGAAGCTCATCTTAAGATCATTAATCGTTGAAGAGACTTTTTATCAGATTTCCCATCTTCTTCCCATTCAACATATACAACTACAACCATATAACCCCTTGGATTGTTATCTGAGGCAGTGATTGGATTACTCTCTTCATCCCCGTTTTGTTTAAATTGAAATGAGGGATACGTCAACCAGTATCTTGTAAATTCTTTTCCATGAAAATTACGACTTGTTGTATTATTTCCACCTAGATTATCCCAGCCTGCTCCAATATAATTTTCATGCCCCCCAACCCGATTTTCTAAGTCACCTCTGGCATTCTTATTATTTAGATCAAGCCATTCAAAAGGTATAAATTTGCCATAAGCTGCCCGGATATTCTCTAGTTTTTCAACAGCCAAATCATTAGCTATATTATAGTCTCTACTTTGAACCAGCTGTCTTGATGCAAATTCTGACCCCTGGAGGAAGATGATCAGGATGATAGCTATGATTACTAAAGCAACCATAATTTCGAGGAGGGTAAAACCTTTCTTATTGTTACTAAATAAAATATCCATGTTATCCTTATTGTACAGGTACCCATTCATATTTTTTAGAGTTAATTCCGCCATTATTTCCTGTAGTTAAAATTTTATCTAAAGAATATTTTCTCCCATCATTGATAAAAACAATTTTATTATATTCGATTATTTTTTCAAACCCTTGAGAGGTCTTTACAGTTATCTTAAGATTGGTAAGATTGTATAGTTCTTGTTGCTTGTAATAGAGATAATCATAGGTAAAAAAGTTGTCGATGCAATAACTGTTTGCAGGTTTTTTAGGATCGAATTCTAGATCACTGATGGTTTTTTTATTATAATTGGCTCTTAGGTTCTTATAGAAGACTGAATGACTTAAAGGTACATCATTCTCCTTTACCTTTGTTTCTATAGTAAAGGTTGTGATAAAAGGTGTAATTTCATCTATTATAGATTTTATGATGGATTTAACAATTGTGGTAAAAGATGTTTTTTGGATAGTTGTAATGGTAGTGGCTTTAGTATTAACAGTTGGATCGATTTCCTGTTGTGAATTTAGATATGTTCCACCAGTCGTTGTACTGATAGTATCTAATACATCATTAACTTCATTTGTGCTACTTAAATAACAGGTATAGATAGGATTTTTAGGAGCAGGAGTATATGGTTCTAAATCAGGATATCCACCTATATTATATACTCCGTCTGAGAAAAAAAACACATAGTTTAAAGTTGGGGTTGAATTAGTATTATTAGAATATGTGTTATTCGAATCGTTATTCGAGTTTAGTGCGGATAGCTCATTAATTGCCAACCTCAGGGGACTGGCAAAATTTGTTGGTGCGCCTGCATACTCAATACATATCCGTCCAGGTTGTAAAGTCTCTATTAATTCATTGTATTTATTTATTGTAATGGCATCTTCTTCAAAGTCAAAGAGATTATCACCTGGTGCAGTATAATTAGTAGCGTCTTCTATTTTAAGTTGATAGACATATTTTAATATCTCCTTATCTTCATCAGAAAGTTTATTAAAAAGGATATCCCCTCGTTCTTGTCCATGTAAGAGATGATAAACCAGGGTATCTTCTCTTGCAGTATATGGATCTTCTATATTAGTAAGATGATTTGAATCAAAAAATCTATTATCAGATACATCCCATACGACCCAATCAAAGGCTAATACCTTGACATTTAGTTTTGAGCCTAAACGGAGATTTTGTAGTAATTCTAATATAGTAAATATAGCCAATTTACGAGCGCAACAATCAGAACCATATTCTTCACAATATGTGGAAGGATCACTTTGAAGCATACTTCCAGAGGTATCATATATAATAACAATGTTAATTGTGGGGGTAGAGGTATTTGATTTGGTACTCGTGTCATATATAGAAGAGGAGCTTGAATACTGGCCTGGAGGGGTAAGCTCTCCGTTAAAACATAATGAACCTTCGATTTTAAGTTTGAAATTATTTCCAAAATAATCTGCTCCCTCATTAAAAACAAAACCAGCTACACAATTCATTTCATTAATATTTATTTCCAGGGTTTGTGGACCATCTGGTGTATTTGAATCTATCGTAAGAGTATATACCATATCTTCTTGTAATACTGTTTGTGTTCCTGCACCTGGGCTCTGAACGGAAGAATTTGAAACTGTCGCACTTCTTGTCCTTTTAATAAAAGAAGTTGTATCTGGGATAGCCAAAGGATAGGCATTATCCTTTGTTGTAATTTCAGCATTGACCTGGATTGGGTTCAGAGGGTCTTTAATAAATTTAATATCTATTATCTCAGGAGTACAAAAAAAGTTACCTAATTCTATTTTCTTACCAGTTGAAACGAATTCCATTATAATCACGTCATACTTTTTCCCATTATAATTAGTCTTTTTTTCTTTATCTCTAGAGATAGCTACAACATCAAAAAAACAGGCTGTATTGTAATATATTGGTCTGCAACTAGCAATGGTCTCT
>JAZDLJ010000022.1:0-2365 GCA_043802115.1 bacterium
AATCACAGGAAGTTCCATCTTCTCTCTTTCCTTACCCTGTGTCTATCTCCAACCCCTCTCCCCTGGAGGGAGCGGGGTTGGAGGGGGGGGAGGGGGAACATATTAATTCACTCTCCTGGGGCTGACACCCAGCTTGATAGGTGTGAATGAAGCGCAGCGGAATGAGCATCCTTTTCCAAGCTGATGTTCGGCATTTCTATGCGGTTTGGCGAGACATCTCTTGATATGAAAATTCCCAAAGCCCAGCACTATCTTTTGCATGTTCTATAGTCATGCTCACGATGTTACCTTCCCCGTCAATGTCTACATAGATATTTCCACTTATCTCTTTAGTCTCGCGGACTTCTTTGTCTGTGAATTCGACGTGAGCAGTATCCGTATCGGGAAAATATTTCACTTTCATGTTTTATTCCTCCTTGTATGATCTATCGAAGAATGCGTTATGAACCGTTTCGCCATCTTCTAACAAGATAACCCTTAAATATTTTCCTGCTTCTGATATTTTGGCCCATTTCCTGATTCTGCCATCGGATTGGATTTCTACCTTTTCAGGTTTCTCAATAACTGATTTTATCCAATCCTCTTTGATCTGGGAACGATCCGGGCGTTTCCTAATATAGTCAAAATATTGCGTGGTTTTCATTTATCAAATTCCAGATACATTATTTGATAGTGCCGAACAAGTTATCCTACGGTTTCTGTATATCATCTGGCACACATGATATTGCTAACGAGTCGGTATATAGTTTTTCTGCACGTTACCACATAAGTACAACAACTCGCAAATTCAAGTGATGCTCACAGCTTAACCTTGATAAAGGCCTTCTTCCTTAACCCCTCAAACCATTCTTTAAATTCCTTCTCCACCTTTTTTGCATAAATGGCATCTTTTATCTCATCCTTAACCTCTTCAAAGGGTCTAACCCCTCTTTCCTTTCTGTCCATAAGCTTAACTATGTGAAGACCTAAACTGCTAGTGATTATATCACTAACCTCCCCAACTTTAAGACTAAAGACAACCTTTTCTAAAAAAGGTGTTACTTCCCCCAGCTTAAACCACCCCATGTCACCACCTGAACCTGATGAAGTGTCCTGAGAATAAATTTTAGCCAGCTTTCCGAAGTCCTCCTTATTACTTAACTTTACTAATAAATCTCTGGCTTTTTCATAGACATCTTTTATTTTTGCTTCATCCGCGTTTGGGGGAATTGGGAGAAATATATGTTGAATTCTTACCTCTGTTACTACCTTAAAAGAATCCATATTCTCAGTGTAATACTTTTTTAGTTCATCTTCATTCATCACCACCCTGGATTTAATTTCGCGATTTACGAGCATCATCTTCTCCATCCCCTGTCTGATCTGCTCTTTATACTTTTCAAGACTCAGCCCTTTGGCTTCCAACTTTTTAACCAATTCTTCCCTTGAGATAGAGTTCTCTTTCTGTATATTTTCCAGGGTATTATCTATCTCCCTTTCAGATACAACTATCCCTATCCTCTTTGTTTCCTGCTCTATTAGCTTATTATCAATAAGTCGATTCAGTACTTTCCTTTTAATTTCGGCTGGATCTTTTTCTGCACCATCAAAATTTATTATGCCCCCATTATCTTTTAATATGAAACTTACCGCTTCGTTCAATTCTGTAAGGGTAATAATTTCACCATTAACTATGGCGACCACCTTGTCAACAGTCTCTGCGGCTGCTTTAAAGTTTAAGCAAGAAATACTAAAGGAAAGGATAAAAAATAGGATTAGAATCTGTTTTCTTACAAGGTTCATCATACCTCCATCTGGGGGAGTGGCTTAAGTTGATTAATCGAGAGCTTTGAAAAGGTCTCTAATCAAGACAAAGCTATCACGTGATAACGATTATTTCAATACGTTTTTAATCTCATTTAGGATACTTTTCCAGTTGTCATCATTGAAGCTTATACTTAGCTTTAAATCAGGAGAAAATCTATATCTTTTCCCGTCACTGGCAATAAGTTGGAGGATCTTTTCAAGAGATGCTTCGGCATTTGGATCAAATGACAAAATGATTTCCCTTCCATTGTAATCAGCGCTGGTAATAAGAAATCTTTTAAGCAGAATTTTAATCCCTACCACTTCAAGTAGATTTTCGACCAGGGGGGGTATTTTCCCAAATCTGTCGGTAACCTCTCTCATCATCTCTCCTAGTTCCTCATCCGAGCTAATAGATGTAAGTCTCTTATAAACCATCAACCGTTGATTGGTATCTCTAATATAGTCTTCAGGGATGTAGGCAGGAATCTTAATGTTGATCTCCGGTTGAATCTCATAGATAACCTCTTCCCCCTTAAGTTCTTTAATAGTTCTTTCCAGTAATTCATTGTACATATCA
>JAZDLJ010000245.1:0-5295 GCA_043802115.1 bacterium
CTTTGTTTCGTTCGTTAGAGTAGCCTTTTTGAATTTTTTTAAGCTCGCTTCCCTAAAATTGCCAAAATTCGTTCTAACAAGATTTCTGCAAACCCAATAAACACGGGGAAAAATGAATCCCATTTAACTACACCAGTGCCAGTTCTTGGCTATAATTGCTTATAGTCTTTTGGTATTCAAACTTGGCCCCGAAGATGATCGGTCGGAGGAGGCGTTTGATTGGCTCTTGGGTGAGGGAGGAGAGGAGGGTGGCGGAGAAGAGGAGGATGATAAATACTGGTTTTGAAAAAAACTGGAGGCCAAGGAGGATGAATACGGTGCTGATGGCGAGGGTGGAGAGGGCATGGATAGTTGCCTCGCGGATGACGATGTTGATGTCCATGAGACGATAACGGATAATAGCGTAGGAAGTAAAGGGTATTACACTTATAGCGCAGATTGGCCCTAACCATAAAAATTCAAATCTATTAAACCATGGGAGCAGAACATTAAATATTCCAGCTAAAAAAAAACCAACCGTTGTCCCCGAAAGGATATACCAGAGTTTAGCTTTCCTAATACCTGTCGAAAATTTGTATATCT
Organism: bacterium; assembly: GCA_043802115.1. Lineage (GTDB taxonomy): Bacteria > SZUA-182 > SZUA-182 > JAZDLJ01 > JAZDLJ01 > JAZDLJ01. The sequence goes on from JAZDLJ010000245.1 coordinate 583, forward strand.
TTGCTAATCTATATAGCCCTAAAAGAAATTCTAAATTAAAGGGTATATCAAATAGTAAGTGTCCGGGGCCATAGATGAATCCCTTTGAGCCATTTACCATTCCCACTTTTTTAAGAATTATTGGTGTAAAAAAATATAAAGGAAGAAGTATAATACATGGTAAAAAGATCATCACCTTTTTATTAAGCGATATCTCTATATTTTCTCCCTCTATAGCAAATGAAAAGTATAAAAATGAAGCAGCAATTACATTACCAGCTAAGTATAAAAATTTCGACCAAAAAAGAGCCACATTAAAGTCGTTGGCTCTATAAAACATAATAATACTTGTTGTCCATATGATGAGGTTAAGTATAAAAAAGCTATATGTATTTTTAGCATTTTTTTCTTGCCCTTTTAAAAAAACTAAAAAGCCAAAAACAATATAAATAAATAGTATTAGAAATAAGCTAAAAATTCTGTAGTCCATAGGGTTATAAGGGAGGAAATTCTTGAGCTAGAAAAATTGACTCTTTCTGAGTTAAAATTAATTTTAAGACTTCGATAGTTCCATAGAGAATTTTTCCAAAAGTAATTTTTGTATTCATAATAGTCAATTGTAACTTTTTGTTATTAATAGTTGTTTCTACTAAAAAATTTGTCCCATTAAAAGAAGGTTTCCATATCTTTTTTGGCTGATTTAATAATTTTAATGGTTTAACACCGCTTGCCTCTATTACTTGAGGGGCAGTTGATGGAAATAATGTAGCCAAATGTATTGATGCAGCAGAAGCCATTAACAACCCACACAATGCCAAAAAAATAGTATCGTTGTAGTGCCCTGCCGTATCCTTTGTTGTTACTTTCCCCATTGCAATAGCTTTACTTTGAAGAACATCTTCCTTATTTCTTCCTCCCAAAACTACCATTTTATCTACCTTTAAAAAAGGAGGATGAAAGTCAATAATTTTCATAATCTGTCTTTTGTCTAATTTTTCATATAAATAACAATCAGTAAAATTTTTCTGTATATGTGCTGGTAGCGAAAATCCAAAAAAATCCTTTATTTCTTGCTTAATTATTCCCTGGATAAGTTCTTTTAAACATAATTCGTCCCCTAATCTAAATTTAACACCATATAAAAATTTATTTCCTTTTTGTAAAGGTTTTTCCCATATAATCCGAGCATCCTTTATCTGGTAATTAAATGATCCATTTATATTTATAGCTATAGGGGAAGATACAGGAAGTTGAGCATTTATAAGCAACTTACTCCCTGTCTCACTTATGTCTATTGTTTCTGCCGATATATTTGTTGGGATAGAGTTTTCTCTTAGTAAAATCTCGATAGGAAAGTAGGTTAATAATTCTGGGAAATTTTCTTTTTTCTATAATGTTATTTTTTAAAGAAAAACTATCTTGTATGCTAGTATCTATTTTTTTCGGGGGGAAGTATTCTTCTTTATAATAATTAGGCTGGACTGGGACAAAATTATTACCACTATTTTTTTTTATTTCTTTAGTAAGCATAACAATGCCTCCTTTTTGATTTATTTCTAAATTTCTCTAAAGTTACTTTATCCCATCCCTCCTTTCTTAATATTTTTGTTCGTTTCCGTGCTCTTATCGTACTCCAACTTAGGTTTTTCCAAGTGATTTTGTTAGTTAAAGCCAGTATGTTAAAGCACAAAGTAGCAAAGGCACAAAGTTTTTAAGTTTTTTTATTTTTTCCCTTTGTGCCTCTGTGCCTTTGCTACTTTGTGCCTAAACAGTTAATGACAAAACTAACCTGCATTACCTCAGAAAAAACTAAATTGGAGTAGTCTATATTTGGGTGCTAGTTCACTTAAATCAATTTCCCAACCTCCTCTATATCCTTACACCTATAGACTTGTGAAGCCACCTTTTCTAATTTGTTAATATCCTCTATTTTTTTAAACTTCCCAAGAAAATCTTCAGGAACCCTATTGAAACGAACAAGTAGATATTCCCTGATCATATCTACTATTCCTTTCCTTATTCCTTCCCTCTTTCCTTCCTTTTTTCCTTCCTTTTTTCCTTCCTTTTTTCCTTCCTTTTTTCCTTCGCTCTTGAGAAGCTGCCCAAGGCAACTCATCTCAAATGTTAATCCCATATCTGAATTACCTCCCTTCATTTTTTCTACCTCTTCCTGAAAGATATGCTCTTTCTTTTGAGGCAAATAAAGCAATGTATCAATAAAAATAAATATCTTACGAATTTTTTCCTTATCATGCCCTGCCTTTAATAATAATCTCATTAAGTTGAGCTTAAAATTATATCTCTTCTCTTTATTATTAAGACTTTTTACAAAGTAAATACCTGTAAGAACCACCAGGGCAAATGGATTTTCTGACCTTGCTAATTCCTCTTCTTTTTGTTCAATAACCTTATATGTCCTATATTCATAGGTTAATCTCGTCTGATAAAAGTTATACTCATATCTCTCTGGCTTAAAACCTTTCTCCTTGTCTGTAAATAAGGCTAAGGCAACTATCTTCTTCTGATATCTATCAAATATCCTATAAAAATAGGTAAACATCCTTTCGGTAAATTCTTCATCATGATATCCTTGGATCTCTACATGCACTAGTACCCATTTATCTGTCCCGTTTTTTAAAGAGACCTTTATAAGCTTATCAGCATGTCTTTGACGATTCTCTGATTCAGGGAATAAAATGGCTAATTCCTTGTCTAAGAATTCGTATCCTTTATCAAAATCTACATCAGTGTAAAGATCAGGCATAAAGAAGATGAGAAAATCCTGGAAGAGATCCTCAATTATACCTTTCCAAAGCAGATCATTCTTTTGTTTTCTTTTCTTCTTTATATTTTTTTTCTTTATGGGATTATCTCCTCTTTAAAGCCAAGGTCATCTTTACTTATTCCCAACTTGCTAAAAAGATGGTCATTTATTCCTAATCCCGTTCTATCGTAAATAATACCGTATAATAGCCTGTCTAATCACTGCCTTTAGTTCACCCACCCACCAGGATTTCACAATATATAGTACGTAAATATTCAGTGAACACTTTGTTAAAATATTTGCCTAGATGTACTAAAGAAGTCAAGAAGTCAAAAGAACGAGAAAAGAAGGAGATAAGATATTAAAAAAATAATTACACAAAAATCATTCTGTTTTTTCTTGACTTCTCGTCTTCTTGACTTCTCGTCTTCTTGACTTCTCGTCTTCTTGACTTCTCGTCTTCTTGACTTCTCGTCTTTAGTAGGGGTTTACTGAATATTTACTATAGTACTTTAACTTAGGTTTTTCTAACTAATTGTGTTAGTTAAAACTAGTATGTTAAGGCACAAAGGTATAAAGTTTTTTTAAGATTTTTTTTATTTTTTCCTTTGTGTCTTTGCTATTTTGTGCCTAAACAGTTAGTTACAAAATCAACCTACATTATTTTAGAAAAACCTAAGTTGGAGTAGTGTAATGTATAAACATACCTTTTATTAATACTATCATCAACAATTTTATAGTGCAATAAGATAATACGATATCAATCCCTCTATCTTTTATCTTTTTTGTCAGGCATTGGAAATTACACAGTTCCTACTTTCTGACACACACCATAAAATTATAGTTGACAATAAGTATAATATAGCTTAATCTTTTTTTAAGAAATCCCTGAATTATTGGTGGAGAAATAAAAGAAGTTTGTTCATAACGATATGTTTTGGTGTAAAATTTATTTTTCGACTGAAAAAATTTCCATCCTTAACTGAGAGATTATTTTTTCTCACAACTAATTTAAAATAGGCAATACTGGCTGAATCATTACGTAACTAATTAATGAGATTAGGGATACTTATTATTCCTTCCTCTTAATAGGCTAGTTGCCTAAGAGACCTATCTCTCAAATTTTCTATAATTCTTCCCAGTCTTATCTTCAAATGTCCTTAAAATTTGAGTTTTTTTAATAATGCTTTATTGTTGGTGATTAAAAGAACTTAAATAAAAATAAGTAGTTCTATTTTTAACTTTAGGCACTTTAGATCACTTCTAACTTAACATTAAGCGGATAGGTTAATTCATACCAAGACTTGTAGACCTATGAGATTTTCTTTTGTCCCTCTATCATAATACATTTCTGATTCTAATGGAAAAACAGTATGTTCTAAACATGTTATGTAACTTCTCAAAAAGTGTGGGGTAAGAAAAAGCATCAATAAAATAAGAGGTTACATTGCCAAATTCTTACTTTTTTGTAACTTTTTTATTGAAGCGTTTTGTCTATTTTTGTCGAATAACTTTAAAATCAATATGTTAAAAATTTGCTGTGTACAATTTCAGCCCAAAACTTACAAAAAATTCAATTTATAATTAATTGAATTATAGATACATTTTGGGTGACCCCACACTTTTTGAGAAGTTACGTATTTATTGAATACCAGTATAATTGATTTGAATTCTCTTGTTTGTAATTGCTCACCCCCATACATACTTATAAACTACATTTTTTCACCACAGAGACGCAGAGAACGCAAAGAAATACATAGTTTAACTATCTCTTATTTTTTTCTTTGCGTTCTCTGCGTCTGTTATGTAAAGTGTCAAGCTTAATTTTTAATTCATTTAAGAGGATAAAGTCGTAGCCGTGCTTGTGGATTTGTGGGTAAGTGACCAGTTTTACGGAGGCTGTGGAAAAATTGTAGTTTATTTTTCCACAGACGGAGTTGGTTACTTATCCACACATCCACAAGCAATAT
>JAZDLJ010000261.1:0-3542 GCA_043802115.1 bacterium
TCTTTAAAGATAAATAAAATATGGTTCTTCTGCAATTTGTGACCAAAATAATGGAGAGAAATTTATTAATTAAATTGGGGACGCTGTCCCCAAACCCCTGGGATTTACCGCTTTTTAAGGGTAATTTAGATTATAAATATAAAAAAGGCCGTGCTTAAAAGTAAACACGGCCAAATTACCCTCTCATGTCAGCGCTCAGGTCGCTTCCCAGCGTTGCCTTATCCTCTGCATGCCTTTTCTGTCATTGCGAGGAGTGTAACGACGAAGCAATCTCAAGTAGGAATGTAAACTGGCAAATGAAGGATGCCAATAAATACAATATTTTTTTTGGTCACAAATTGCAGAAGAGGCATCTTTTGCTAAGTTGAGCGACCATAAAAGCTTATAACATTTTGTTTAGTTTCAGAGTTCTACCTCCACCATTCCCCTTATTGAATTGGTTAAATAGATTGCCTCAGCCCCATAGATATCTTCCTCGTAAAGTACCTTTTCATGTATATTTTTTTTGTTCTCAAGAAGATATTGTCTATACACACCATTCAAAAGGCCACAAGAAATTGGTGGGGTATAACGATATCCTCCTTTTTTAATAAAGATATTTGAAATTGCGCCTTCAGTAATCTCTCCTCTTTCATTTTTAAAGATAACATCAAAAAATCCCTCTGCTTGATACCTTGCATGCTCACTATTGTAGAGAGCACGATTCGTTGTCTTATGAAAAAGGAATACATCGTCCGACAAGGTAGATACCTCAGAAAGGGTGATAATCTTTTTCTCAGTCGTTTTAGGTGTAATCTCATGTTTTTCTAGGGAAATAGACCCTTCTCTAGTTAGAAGTAGTCGGACTTTATATATCTTTTGAGGAGATAGATTTTTTTCTAACCCATTTAATTTAGCCATTATCATTTTTTCATCACAGGGAAAATTAAAATAACTTGCTGATTTTTTAAGCCTTGCCAGGTGTCTCCTTAATCTTTTAAAAGAACCTCTGGCCCAGGAGATTGTCTCTAGTAAATAAAAAGGGGGATATGATTTTAATAAAAAATCAGCCTTAAGACAAGACTCTTCAAACTCATTCCCTGGATCAGAATCATAGACTATCCCGCTACCTACTCCCATCTCTCCTTTATTTCCTTGAAGATAAAGAGTCCTAATGGCAATATTGAAGATAGCCCTTTGCTTTGGCCCAAAAAAACCTATTGACCCTGTATATAAACCTCTTTCTTCTCTCTCTAGTTTTCTAATAATCTCCATAGTCTTTATTTTAGGTGCCCCTGTTATAGAACCTGAAGGGAATAGATTTTTTAATAAATCTCTTATGGATATATTTAGATTTAAAGTGCTTTTAATCTCTGAGGTCATCTGAAAAAGTGTATTGTATTTTTCTATATGATATTTATTAGAGAGTTTAACTGTCCCTGTCTTTGACATTCGGCCTAAATCATTACGAAGGAGGTCTACGATCATGATATTTTCACTCTGATTTTTTAGATCCTGAGCTAACCACCTTGAATTTTGTCCATCTTCTTCTACCGTCCTTCCTCGACGTACAGTGCCCTTCATAGGTTTAACTCTGATCTTGTTCCCTTTTTTTTCAAAAAACAATTCAGGAGAAAAGGAGAGGATGAAATGATCATCTTTTTTTATAACGGCGCTATAAGAGACCTCTTGTTTATCTCTTAGGTCACAATATAATGAATAAGGAGAACCACTAAAATTAAACAGATATTTGGTCGTGTAATTCACCTGGTAGGTATCTCCAGATTTTATATAATCTTTAATGGTATTAATATTATTTTTATATTCCTTTTCTGAAATCAGTAACCGAACATCTTCGAGTTGATGACCTTTATTAATTTCTGGTGCTTGGTACTTGGCACCTGGCACCTGGTTATTAGTCAGAGGGTCAGTAAATTTAAAATCCTTTGGTAAAGAAGAGGGGAGGAATTGATTAGATAGATGATCGAAGATGAGGGGTTCTTTAAAGACTCCAAACCAAAGCAGAGGATATTTGGGCAGAAATGAGGCATCAAAATGATCTTCAAGAAAATAACCTAGTTCATAAGATAGATATCCTGCAAGATAAAAATTTTTAGAGTATCTCTCTAGCTCTTCAACTGTGGAATTAACATCTTTTGGATCACTGGTGGAAATTAAGTCAAGAGGATCTGTAAAAATATAGCTATATCTATTTTGCTGATCAAACTTATTTGTTTCTAAGAGAACAAAGTTATTTTTGTCTTTTAACCAGTTAAATATATTACTGATGGGTAATTTAAAATATTTTTTCATCTCATTTGCAAACCTTACTTTCAGTGGACGTCCGATTAAGCGAAGCCACAATTAGCCGTACTTTAGGGCTGTTTAAGTATGATGAAATTTACCATCCTCCCTGCCTTCTGACCATCTCGACGATAGGAAAAAAAGAGATGTGGATTACAATACGTACAAAGTGGGCTGGTAATAATATTTTTTTCAGGAACGCTTAATGATACTGCCTGATATTTGTTAACCTTCTTTAGACTCAGTCGATAATGGCTGTCGTTATTCGCTATTTTAATAAAAAAGTTTTTTTTATTGGCAAACTGTTTCTCAAATATACTAATCACAGGTTCATCTACCTCGTAACAGCACTGATCAATACACGGGCCTATTCCAACTAGGATATCATCAGGTTTAGAGCCAAATTCAGTGACCATTTTTAAGATCGCCTTTGAGGTTATGCCTAAGCTTGTCCCTCTCCACCCTGCATGAATTATGCTAATAATGTGAAGTTTTTTATCGAAAAGAATGACTGGTAAACAGTCTGCTGTAACTATAACAAGACATTTATTTAGGGAATCTGTAAGGAGGGCATCCGCTTCAGCAAGATGGACATCTTTGTGATTATTGGTTTTTAGGTATACAATCTTATCCCCATGTACTTGTTTAAGAAAGGTAATCGATATTGAATTCTGATTAAGGTTTTGGGCAAGTTGGTTTATGGCTAGAGTTTTAAGAGATATATCAGGGATGGTATTTTTATAACGAAGGCCGAAACCCAGGGATATTGTTGGAATATTATTTAAAATTGGTAATTTAATAAATCTCAGCAAGGTTTGACCTCATACTTAAATTGTACAGGCATTTTCATTTTTTTATGTGGGTTTGCGGATATACTAAGTGTCAGTGAATAGTGTCAGATAAAGAAAAAACATTTACTGACACTATTCATATTATGCTAATTGACATGTAAAAGAAGTATGATATAATGAAATCATACACTAAGTTACATTTCGACGTCAACCTTAATCTGTATAGAAAAAAGACCTCCTTTATTTGTCAGTTTACATTTTTTTTAAAAGATTACCACAGAGATTACCACAAGAACACAGAGTTCACAGAGAAAAAGTATCCTCTTCAAAAAGTATGGTAAGCTAAGAACAGACTTTAAACAATAAAAAGAAAAAGACTTTTTAGACACGGATTAACACGGATTTAAAAACATTAAAAATTAAACGATCTCGTAGTTAATCAAAAATTTAATCTGTGTAAATCCGTGT
>JAZDLJ010000277.1:0-8018 GCA_043802115.1 bacterium
AGTGATTGTGTTGGTTAAAACCAGCATGTTAAGGCATAAAGGCATTGAAACACAAAGTTTTTTAAGATTTTTTTTGTTTTTTCCTTTGTGCCTCTGTGCCTTTGCTACTTTGTGCCTTAACAGTTAGTTACAAAATTAACCGGCATTATTTTAGAAAAACCTAAGTTGGAGTAGTATATTAGACATCTTTCCAAAATAAATACCGTATTCTCCAGGTACCTGGGTGCAAAAAGACAAAAATTTTGCTGGAGTGAGTTATTTAGTAGACTTTTTGTAAATTTTTTTAGCACAGCTTCCCGTAAAATTGCCTCTGTTTGAACGAAGCGAGTTAGGCAATTTAGGGAAGCAAGCTTAGAAAATTCAAAAAGACTACTTCAATGAACGAAGCAAAGATTTTTGTCTTTTTGCACCCTGTAAGATTATTTTGGAAAGATGTCTACTTAAAGAATCTATTATGCCATAAAAATAAAGACCTTATAAATTGGTATCTTCCTTTTTTTTTTGACCTTTTGGGGTAAGTATTAAATATATGTATACTATACTACTCCAACTTTAGTTTTTCTAAGATAGTTGTAAGTTAATTTTGTAACTAACTATTTAAGCACAAAGTGACAACGGCACAAAAAAAAAATAAATCAAAAAATCTTTAAACCTTTGTGCCTTAAGGCTATCAGTTTTAACTGATACAATTACTTGGGAAAACCTAAGTTGGAGTAGTCTAATGAGATGCAGGTCAATAAAAAGAAGACTTACATTATTTACTTACTAAATTTTCTTTTATATACTATTACAAGTTAAGTTTTTCTAAAATAATGTAGGTTGATTTTGTAACTATACTACTCCAACTTAGGTTTTTCCAAGTGATTGTGTTGGTTAAAACCAGCATGTTAAGGCATAAAGGCACTGAAACACAAAGTTTTTTTAAGATTTTTTTTGTTTTTTCCTTTGTGCCTCTGTGCCTTTGCTACTTTGTGCCTAAACAGTTAGTTACAAAATTAACCTGCATTATTTTAGAAAAACCTAAGTTGGAGTAGTATAACCCATATTACCTCAGAAAAACCTAACTTGGAGTAGTCTATATACTATAAAATTGCGGTGAAAATTTTTTATTGGAGGCAAAAATGTTTGGCAAAAGTATAAAAATATTTACATTATTTGGCTTTGAGGTAAAAATCGATCTTAGTTGGATCATTATTGCCTTTCTCATAGTTTGGTCACTCACAGTTGGTTTTTTCCCCTTTCAATATAAAGGTCTCTCGATCAAAACATATTGGTTTATGGGAATTATTGGTGGCCTGGGTCTTTTTTTATCTATCATCTTTCATGAATTCTGGCATTCCATAGTTGCGAGAAAATTTGGCTTACCAATGAAGGGGATTACCTTATTTATTTTTGGAGGGGTCGCTGAGATGAATGATGAACCTCCTAGTCCTTTTGCAGAATTTACAATGGCTATTGCAGGCCCATTATCAAGCATTGCCCTTGCCTTTATGTTTTATGGGATGTTTACATTAGGTAAACGGATGGAGTGGCCGGTTGCACTCAATGGAATTATAGCTTACCTTGCCACAATTAATGGAGTATTAGCTGCCTTTAATCTTGTCCCGGCCTTTCCTCTTGATGGAGGTCGGGTACTAAGATCTATCCTCTGGGGAATCAAAAAAGATCTTCGCTGGGCTACTCGTGTTTCTTCCAGAATTGGAATGGGCTTTGGGACATTCCTCATTGTTTTAGCAGTACTTCAAATCATTAGGGGGAATTTTATTGTAGGTATGTGGTGGTTTTTAATTGGATTGTTTTTGAGAAATGTTGCTAATATGTCCTATCAGCAACTCCTTTTACGTCAGGGGTTAGAGGGCGAGCCCATTAGACGTTTCATGAAAACAGATCCGATTACAGTATCTCCATCTACTTCTATAAAAAGACTTGTAGAAGATTATATTTACCAACTTCATTATAAGATGTTCCCTGTAGTAAACGACTCTGATAGACTAATTGGATGCGTAGCAACGAAACAAGTTAAGGATATCCCTAAGGAAGAATGGGGTGAAAAGACAGTGGGTGATATCCTAACTCAATGTTCTCAAGAAAATACTATCTCTCCTAATGCAGATGCTGTTAAAGCGCTTACCTTAATGAATCAAACTGATTCAAGTAGGTTAATGGTAACTGAAGGGAATCACTTAGTTGGGGTTATCGCCTTAAAGGATATGCTTAAGTTTCTTTCCTTAAAGGTAGAACCTGGGGAAAAATTCTAAAAAAAACCCGCTTTGGATCAGCGCCTGCTAAGTGACCACCACAAACGCTAAATACAAATAGCATCGTATATACTACTCCAAGTTAGGTTTTTCTGAGGTAATATAAATTAGCGCCCTTCGGGCGGACTCTATTTTGCCCCGAAGGGACAACTCATAAACTGCTCCAAAGGAGCCTCTCATACTAGCCCAGGGTGAAACCATGGGTAATGATTTCCCCACCAATCCGCACTCTGAAAGAGTGCCTCATATTTTGCTAAGGCATTATTTTTTCCCTTTTATTTTATGAGGCGCTCCTTCAGAGCGCATTTGCGTCTATTTATCCCTCCCAGGGTTTCACACTGGGCTAGTATGAAACGCCCCTTCGGGGCAAAATATAAAATTTCCTTTCAGGAAATTAACAAGACATTCATCTTGTTATAATTATTAACATTATTTATACAATCACTCGCAAACCCGCATTTTAAAAAAGCATTTTCCTATGCAATCAAGTTAGTTTTGTAACTAGCTGTTTAGGCACAAAGTAGCAAAGGCACAGAGGCACAAAGGAAAAAAATAAAAAAAACTTAAAAACTTTGTACTGTAGTGCCTTTGTGCCTTAACATACTGGTTTTAACTAACACAATCACTTGGAAAAACCTAAGTTGGAGTAGTATAGACGATGCTATTCCCTTTTATCTAGACAATTTTTTAAAAATATAAGGAAGAAATGATTTATTAAAATGGGGACGCTGTCCCCATCTTAAATAATAAGAGTGTAAACCACCTTATTTTTTATTCAAAAGTGGTCTGGTTTTGGGGGAATAGTTTACTCCATTTTTTACCTCCTTTTGAATGGTTTTTGTGGTAAGATATTTTAACTTATTTTTCATTCAAAAGTGGTCTAATTTTTAGGGAATAGCATAGATGATCTTTATGAAAAAGATGTTTTTTTTACTCATCGGATTATTATTCTTTTGTTTTTTCACAACAACAGCAGACGCTTCTTATATTAGTTTAAATACCTCTGTAACTTCTACACTCCATAAAGATAATACCCTGGAACTTATTATTTTAACAATTAATAAAGGTGATGAAACAGCCTATAATGTTCAAATTGAAACAATTGCTGGAGAGATTACAAATCTTTCTCCTTCAAAGAAAGATTTACAGATTAATGAACAGTATGAGTTTAAAAGTACTTTTAAACTCATACTTAAGAAGCCTGGGACATATCCCTTTGGGATTAGAATTTATTATACAGATGCCAATCAATATCTTTTTTCTGTTTTAACTTATCATCTTTTTTCTTACCAAAAGGAAATGGTTTCTCTTATCTATGGAAATATTCCCCCGATTTCAATAGCAAAAAAAGGAAAATTAAAATTTATAGTAAAAAATCTCTCTGATAATAAGATATCTCTTAGCAATTTTTTAATGCTCCCAAGAGAACTTTCTATTCTCCAACCTTCTCGAAATGTCACCTTAAAGGCACGGTCTAAAGAAGTTATTATATTTCCTGTCAAATCTGTTTCTGCCCTACCTGGTAGTACCTATCAGGTATTTATAGTTACAGAAACAGAGGATAACAATTTCCATTATACATCTATTTCTCAAGGAACTATAAGTATTGTTAAGGAGAGAGCGATCCTTGGGGTTAGTTATCCTATCTTGATTACTATAATCATCATTCTTGTTGTTATTTTTGTTATTATCCAGGTTTCTACTGGTAAGAGGGTAGAAAGTGAATATTAAAAATTTAAATCGGCTATATCAATTCGTTGTTTTAATTATCCTCATTATTTTTATTTTAAGCTACCTTAATCCTAAATTGATATTCTCTAATACTACTCCTACAGGTGGAGATATCCCTGCTCATGTTTATTTAGTTTCCCATCTTAAAAAAAGTCTTATCAATAAAGGGAAGATCATAAGCTGGGCTCAAGGTTGGTGGGCTGGATTCCCCATGTATCAATATTACTTTTGCCTTCCTTACATTCTGATGGCTATATTAAGTTTTCTAATTCCTGTTAATATTGCTTTTAAGATCATAGCTAATGCAGGGATAGTATTATTACCTATTTCAGTTTTTTTCTCTTTGAAATGGATGAAGTTTGAGGACGAGATACCTTCTCTAGGGGCTATAAGTACTATCTTATTTTTATTTACTACTGCTCATAATATGTGGGGAGTGAATATCTATAGTACCTTGGCTGGGGAAATTGCAAATAGTATAAGTTTTGTGATTATGGTTCTATTTTTAGGATCATTTTATAAAGATATAAAACAAGTTAGATTTAGTTTATGGACAGTAATTTTATATATACTTCTATTTTATTCTCACTTTTTTACTACGATTGTTGCTAGTGTTACAGTCTTTTTCTTACCATTTCTCTTTAAAGGAGACCAGATTAAGAAACGAGTAGTTATTTATCTTAAGACTAGCATCCTTACCTTCCTTTTAGCTGCCTGGTGGATTATCCCTTTATTAAATAAAAATGGATATAGTGTGGAATTCGGAGGCGATTGGAAGCTGACACTTTGGAAGACATTCCCAAATTATACTATTATCTTAATCATTCTTGTTTTGATAGCTTTCTTCAAGGCTATAATTTCAAAGAGACCTAATATCCTTTATTGTTTTACCTTATTTTTTCTTTCGATAATAGCCTTTTATACAGGAGGTAGAATTAATGCTAGTTTTACTAATATTCGTTTTTGGCCTTTTATATTTTACGAATTACATATTCTTGCTGCTATTGGATTAGGTATATTGATAAAAAAAATAAAGGCGAGGCAGATATTGGTCGTTATTTTAATGATCTTAGTTTTAATGGCTGTAGATAGTTCAAAAAACGATATTCGAAACTGGTTTAAATGGAACTATGAAGGTCTGGAAGGTAAGGCAGATTATAATATCTTTCGTAAATTACTGATGCCTCTTGATGGGACAAAAGGTCGCTTAGCTAATGACCTTCATGAAGATAATAATTTTCTTGGTTCAACACGTGTCTTCGAAACCGTACCAGCTCTTATTGATAAGAATATCCTTGAAGGAGGTATTGTAAATTCAGCAACAGGTTCAATGTTTTCTTACTATATTCAAGGTGAAACATCAAAGGATTGTGCAGGTTTTCCTATAAACGTACAACCTACATCTTTTGATATCTATAGGGCAACTAAACACCTTGAACTCTTCAATGTAAAACATTTTATTGCTTATTGGGATAAAACTAAAGAGGCCCTTCAAAGTCATCCTCAATGGAAACTTTTAAAAAGTATTGGAAACTATAAATTATTTGAACTAGCAACAAATGAAGGGAATTACGTTTATATCCCAAAGCATTATCCTATATACGTAGATACTAAACATTGGAAGGATAATTCTCTTGAATGGATATATAATATAGACGCCATAGATTATCCATTCGTTTTTCTTAAGAAAAACGACTTAAAGCAAATAGGCGAACCTATTATTAAAGAAGATAAGTACCTTGAATTTTTAGGTGGATTAATGAAATTAAGTGATGGGACTATTCCATTATGGTTAACCTTAGGGCCATTTCCTTATTCTTCAGACATCTCTAATGAAAATGCTGACAGACTTGAACCTGTCCATCTAAATAAATTAACACCACAAACAGGGAAAAAACAATATGGTTTTGAATGGAAACCAATATTGAGGGATAAACAAATAATTTTTTATTCAATATACCCTAAACGAGATGAATTTTTTATTAATTATAGTTTTACAAAGATCTTTTCCTCTATAAAACAAGTTGCTCTTTTACATTATAGCCATGATGATACTGCTAATATCTTTCTCAATGGAAAGCAGATTGTTAATAGTAAGATAACAGGTATGAATAATTATAAAACTATTCAGATAGAATTAAAAGATGGAGAGAATACTATTTTGCATAAATTGCAACAAGGTGAAGGAGGGGCTTTTTTTCACCTTAGATTAACAGATCTTCAAGAAAATCCTTTACACAATGTCCATTATTCTATCTCCAATAAATATACCAATGTTATTCCTGATTCTATTAAAGAAGATTATGAGATTAAAGATGAATATTTTGGTGACGAAAGGATTTCATTTAAAACCGAGGCTATAGGGAAACCTCATATTATAAAATGTTCTTATTTCCCAAATTGGAAAGTAAAAGGCGCTGATCAGATATATCATGTTACCCCAAATTTTATGTTAGTATTTCCTAAACAAAAAGAGGTAATCTTGTATTATGGGTCAACTCCCTCAGATATTATTGGGCAGATACTTACGTTTGTGGGGATAATTATCTTTATTATACTGTTGATTTTGAAGTTTAGGATACTACTCCAACTTAGGTTTTCCTAAAATAATGTAGGTTAATTTTATAACTAACTGTTTAGGCACAAAGTAGCAAAGGCACAGAGGCACAGAGGCACAAAGAAAAAAACAAAAAAACTTTGTGCCTCGCTTGGGAAAACCTAAGTTGGAGTACTATAAAAGGAAAATTAGGTTTGAAGATAAAAATACTTAAACTAATTGATATCTTTGTAGGTAAGATCCTGTGCCTGATGATTGGTTATTTGGATTATCTTTTCAATTGGACTTCAAAGGATGTAATTTTTTTTCAGCCACATAAAATTTTAGTTATTCGGCCAGGAGGATTAGGAGATTTTTTATATCTCTTACCGATGCTTGCAACAATAAAAAAATATTTTCCTTCCACTATTTTACATGTCCTTGCAGAAAAAAGAAATAGGGATGTGAGTAATCTTACTAATATTATTGATAAGGTACTCTGTTATGATAGTAACCCCTTTCTGACTATTTATAATCTTAGAAGGGGAGGATATGATCTTGTTATTGATAGTGAACAATTTCATAATTTTTCTGGTGTTTTTTCTTATCTTACCCAGGCAAAGATTAGAATCGGTTTTAAGATTAATCCTTTTAAGAATCATCTGTATACTCATTTAGTTAATTATTCTTTAACAGGGCAGGAATCCAAAGAATTTTTAAGTCTTTTAGAACCATTAGGGATTAAAAACCAAGGATTATCTTTTAGAGATGCGATTTCTTTAAAAAAAATAAAGGAATCAGCTTTATTATCCGAATTCATCAATTGGAGAAAAAGATTTGATCATATTATAATAATTGCTCCCCGTGGTCACACTAAATATCGTTATTGGTCCCCTAAAAAATATCAGGAAATTATTAATTACTTAATAAAAGATTTTAAACAATTAGTTATTTTAGTTGGAGGTAAATCTGAAGCCAATGATGCGAAAGAAATAATTCAAAAAGTGTCTAACCTTAACAATCAGGTGATATCCCTAGTAGAAAAGACCTCACTTTTAGAATTAAGCCATATAATTATTGAAAGTGATCTCTTTATAGGTTGTGATTCTGGCATCGCAATTTTAGCAGCTATATTAGAGACTAAGAGTGTAACTATCTTTGGTTCAGCGGATGAAAACAAGTGGGGAATAATGAATAAGAAAAATTTAATTGTGAGAAAAAATTTTTCTTGTTCACCATGCCAAGTATTGGGAAATTATAAATATTGTAGAGATATCAAATGCATGGAAGATTTATCAAGCCAGGATGTTATCTCAATAATTAAGTCATTAGGATTTTAAGTCATCTGAACCAAAGAGTACTAATGTGTTGCTTCAGAGGGAATCAGACTTTTTTGGTTCTTCTACAATTTGTGACCAAAATTATAGAGAGAAATTTATTTATTATATTGGGGACGCTGTCCCCAAACCCCTGGGATTTATCGCTTTTAAAGA
>JAZDLJ010000291.1:0-5961 GCA_043802115.1 bacterium
TACCATTGTTTGAGCGTAGCGAGTTTTGGTAATTTAGGGAAGTAAGCTTAGAAAATTCAAAAAAGCTCCGCTAACGAACGAAGCAAAGATTTTTGTCTTCTCTCCTACTTTAATAAAGATTATTTTGGAAAGATGTCTATTCTGAACGACATATCCCTATAACTTTTTTTCTAACATCTTGTAAAAATTTTCTATTTGGTTACTAGCCCCTCAAAGCATGAACGATACCAACATCTCCTTCATTTTTTGCCGAAAGAGTACATTGTCACATTGGTATGACAGAAAGAAAGTTATTTTAAAGAAAGTTATTGACGAGTTATACTCCCTATTATAGAATAATGAATAGGAACTTTCCTGAAAATCTATATTAGACATCTTTCCAAAATAATCTTGTAGGGTGCAAAAAGACAAAAATCTTTGCTTCGTTCGTTGAAGTAGTCTTTTTGAATTTTCTAAGCTTGCTTCCCTAAATTGCCTAACTCGCTTCGTTCAAACAGAGGCAATTTTACGGGAAGCTGTGCTAAGAAAATTTACAAAAAGCCTACTAAATAACTCACTCCAGCAAAATTTTTGTCTTTTTTTGCCCCTAGGTACCTGGAGAATACGGTATTTATTTTGGAATGATGTCTACTTTTTAAGATTATAATACACGTTTTAATAAAGAAGGTCAATAGACACAAGCCTGGTTACAAGGTAACCAGATTTAGATTTTTAATATATGTTAATTATTTGCATTTATAAGCAGGATATGCTAATCTTTATGGATAGTGTACCCCCAAAAAAAATAATTGAGATGAATCTATTTTAGTTAATTTTTAATATCTGCATTATTTTGCGAGGCATACCCCCTTATGTGAATAGTAGTATCAGTTATCTTAATGTAATTCGTGACATTTTTTACTAACCTGTTAATCTTTAAAAAAAATATACTCTTGAAAATTTATTAAATACTTACTTGACATTTACTGATGTATTGTAATATTGTAATAATCTGATGTTTTTTTATACTTTTAAAAGACATATGCCCAGTTGCTTTACGACCTTTAAAAGTATAAAAATAGTAACCCTTAAAGTAGGAGGTGTCTAATGGCAGTAGCCAAAAAAACAGAAGAAGTGAAAAAGTCAGGGACGATAAAAAAGATAGAAACAATAAAGAAGCCAGAGATCGTGAAAAAGATCGAGTTATTAAAGAAACCAGAAGTTATTAAAAAAGTATTAAATAAAAAAATAACAGTGATGAAAGATACTCCAAATATAAATATCAAACCAGTAAAAAAGACAGAGGATGTAAAAGATAAAAGAATTAGTTTTGTTTTGGATGCTCCTCATGCGGTAAAAGTAATGATTGCAGGAAGTTTTAATTCATGGGATCCATCAGCTACAACTCTGGTAAAAGATAAAGTAGACGGGAAGTGGAAGACAAAACTTGCTCTTGGTTCTGGTAGATATGAATATAAGTTTGTTGTTGATGGTAACTGGATAAATGATCCTAATACTAATAATAAAGTTACGAATTTGTTTGGTAGTGAAAATTCAGTTATAGAGGTCTGACTTAAAAAATGAGGATTGCACTTTTTTCATGGGAATCACTTCCCTCCGTGAATCTCGGTAGCCAGAATCGATGGAGGGCCGAATGAGATTCTCTGGCATGATATTACTTGCTTGAAAATTTCTCCAAGCCCTGATTTTATTGCCTGGGGAATTGGAGCTATCTTCGAAGAGTTTGAATATGTAAGGTGGATGGAGAGAACCGACAGGATTGCGGTAGAGACTGCTTTTTTCGTGGGGCAGAGTTGCGGAGTGTATATATACTACTCCAGGCTAGGTTTCCTGAGGTAATACAGGTTGATTTTGTAACTAGCTGTTTAGGCACAAAGTAACAGCGGCGCAAAGGGAAAAAATAAAAAAAACTTAAAAACTTTGTGCCTTAACATACTGGTTTTAACTAACACAATCACTCGGGAAAAATCCAAGTTGGAGTACTATAGTAACTAAAAGAGAAGGTGAATTAAAAGATTATCACCAATGAATATTAGAAAGAAAGAGAAAAGAAAATGGTATTTAGTGAAACTGTTAAGGGAAGGAATAGGAATAAGAAATGGTCTTTTATAGACGATGATAATGATCTTCCAAAATATTATGATAATACCAGACTCACTCTTATGCCGAGAGATCCTTACTCAATGTACGCTTATTGGGAGGTTGCGTCGACTTCTTTAATATCCTTACAGGATAGGTTTGATGAGGAAGAAATTAGTGAAAAGAATATTATCCTAAGAATTTATGATGTAACCGGAATAGACTTTACTGGTAGTAATGCAAATAATTTTTTTGATATAGAAGTAGGTGTAAGCAAAGGTAATCAATACATTAACCTATGGAGTGATAATGTTTCTTATATAGGAGAAATAGGAGTAAAAAGCACTAGTGAAGTTTTTTTTAACCTGGCTAGATCAAATTTTATTCATATCCCTCGTTTAGGATGTTCGCCAAGAACTGAACAGATATGGATGAAAGTTACAGATAAAAAATGTAGTGATCCATATGTTATACCTAAGTTAGAGGAACCATCCAATATAAAAATACCACTACAAGAAGTGTTTCAGCAAGAAGTAGAACCTGTTATACCCCTTGCGGCTCCAATGGTCAATGACGAGATACAAAATATCCTTCAGACTGAGGACGCTCAGGAACCTGTTTTTTCTCCCCCAGAGGTAAGCCATTCTCCAACTCAATCAATTAACAATCTAAATACCCAACAGCCTTTTACAAATGAAACACACATGCTTAAGATAGGCACAAAGGAAAATGAAAATCCATCCTCTTCTTTGATTTTTAACAACGTCGAACCAAGAACGACGAAACAAGAACAAGTATTTTCAGATGAAACAAACATGTCCTTTCAGAACAACACAAAGGGGAATGAAGACTTAATTTCTCCATTGATTCTTAATAATGAAGAACTAAGAACGCAGAGCCAGGAACGAGTATTTACAGCGGAAGATTTCCAACCAATAACCAATGAAGGAGGAAGAGGTGGACTGTTGTCAAGTCCCAGATTGAAGTTGGTATCTAAGAAGACTTTGTCAAAGAGGATGAAAAGAAACATTTTTCTTACAAATGAAGATATTAGGTGTTACTATTCCAGATTGACACCTCTTATTCGGCATATAATCTCTGTCCGCCTACCTAAGTTAGGTAAATATTCTTTTTCTATAGGAGGGGAACGGGAAGAGGAAAGACGAGAGATATATGGTAGACTTTCTAAGGGAGATGTGGTTAAAAAAATTTTATTGGGGGCATCAGAAAATCTTGCTCCTTTGGGAACAGGGGAGTATTATACTTCCGGTCATGGTGGATCGGATGCATATATTGGAAAAAATATTCAGCAGCGAAAATTTTTTTTTGAGGTTAGCAATGAACTTGTCATCCATGGTCGCACAGAACCAGATACAGAGGTCTGGCTTGGTGATAAGAAGATTCAATTGCATCAAGACGGTACATTTAGTTTAAGATTTGCCCTTGAAGATGGTAAGATACCCTTTGAATTTAAAGCAATTTCTAAGGATAAAACGGAGACCAGGAGGGTTCGTACGTACGTGGAGAAATTCAGTTCCTATGCATAATGGTTATCTTTGCCTTGTCCTTCATGCCCACCTTCCTTTCGTACGTCATCCAGAAGAAAAGTATTTCCTTGAAGAAAATTGGTTATATGAGGCCATAACTGAGACTTACATTCCTCTTATTATTATCTTCGATCGTCTTATTCGGGATGGTGTGGATTTTCGTATTACCATGTCCCTTACGCCTACTCTTGTTTCAATGCTGCAGGATCCCTTACTTCAAGATAGATATATAAGACATATTGATAAACTAACAGAACTTGCCACAAGAGAGATAGAGAGAAATAGTTATCAGCCTCATTTTCATAATCTTGCCCTCATGTATTACAAAAATCTTATTGAGGCTAAAAAGATATTTGTTGAGAAGTATCAAAAGAATTTAATTCTTGCCTTTAAAAAATTTCAGGAGCAGGGATATATAGAGATTATAGGTTCCTGCGCTACCCATGGATTTTTACCCCTCCTAAATATTAATCCACTAGATGTAAAAACTCAAATTTATGTTGGTGTTGAGAATTATATAAAGACCTTTGGGCAACCTCCAAAAGGATTTTGGTTACCAGAATGTGGCTATTATCCAGGCGTTGATGACCTTTTAAAGGATACCGGGGTTAGATATTTTTTTGTTGATTCCCATGGTCTTGTTAATGCAGATCCTGCACCACGTTACAGCGTTTATGCGCCAATCTACTGTCCTTCAGGTACAGCCGCCTTTGGAAGAGATTGGGAATCGTCCAAACAAGTTTGGAGTTCTAAGGAGGGTTATCCAGGGGATACAGATTATCGGGAGTATTATAAAGACATAGGATATGAACTTGAATATGAGTATATAAAACCATATATCCACCCAGGAGGAATAAGGATAAACACAGGATTTAAGTATTGGAGGATAACAGGTAATGCTGATTGTAAAGAACCGTATGTTCCAGATCGTGCCCAGGAAAAAGCAGCAATCCACGCAGGAAATTTTATGTTTAATCGAGAAAAACAAATAGAATATCTAGCCTCTACAATGGACAGAAAACCAATAGTTGTTGCCCCGTATGATGCTGAATTGTTTGGCCACTGGTGGTTTGAAGGTCCTATGTGGATCGACTTTCTTAGTCGTAAGATACATTACGATCAAAAGACTATTCGAATGATTACCCCTTCTGAGTATCTTAAGGAGTATCCTGTAAATCAGTTATCTTTGCCCTCAGCTTCTAGTTGGGGATATAAGGGATATAACGAATATTGGGTTGAAGAAAGTAATGACTGGGTTTATCCCCACTTGCATAAAGCAGGGGAACGGATGCTGGAGATAATTAAGGGGTTTTCAAAGGATGTAAAAGGTAAGAGGTTAACCATAACTAAACGAGCCGTTAATCAGGCTGTCCGAGAACTATTGTTAGCCCAGGCAAGTGATTGGCCATTTATAATGAAGACAGGAACAATGGTGCCTTATGCCCACAGGAGGATTCGTCTACATCTAAATAGATTTACTCGAATATACAATGACTTACTAAACAACAGCATTGATAAGAAGTGGTTAAAAGAGGTTGAGGGAAGAGACAATATCTTTTCTGAGATTGATTGTGCGAGGTTTTATTTGCCAGGGGGTGAGGTGAAAGGGTTGAGTGGGGGGAAGGAGAAGAGGGAAAGAAAAAAGAAGAAAAGAATAACTCAATAGCCTTTTTTTACCTTACGCTAATCAACTTGGTAGCAACTGATATTTTACATTATTATATTCTATTTCTGCTAGTCGGAGTAGTATATAATAGTTCTAGCTTATTGTTAGTCTTTAAGATATTCTCTTTTACCCTTTTAAGCAAATCATTTCTACAATCAGCCTCTTCTGGATAGATAGCAAAGCCAAAATTTAATATTACTTTTGGACAAGAATTGTTATTGAAAATTTTCTCTTGTCTAAGGTTATTTTTAAACCTCTCAATAGCCGTACTAGTACCTTCGTCTCTTTCAAAAGGTAAGATTGCACTAAATTCGTTCTCTCCAGACCTGGAGAGGATATCTGTTTCTCTTACTGTCTCTTTCAATACAAGGGCTATATTCTTTATAATATCTTCATATTCATTTTTTTTTATCTGTTTGGAAGTGTTAAAGTCAGTAGTCGTGATTAAAATTAGAGCCAAAGGTACATTATATCTATCACATCTCTTAATCTCATTTTCTAATCTCTCTAAAAAATATTTTTTATTATAAAGTAATGTTGTTTTATCTATAATAGCTAGTAATTTGTTTCCTTCTGATTGAGAGTTTATAAGTTTATATAGTAGTGTTATACTAAAAAAAATCAGGAGAAGAACAAACGCCACTATCAGTTGATACATAATTTCCTCCT
>JAZDLJ010000272.1:0-2158 GCA_043802115.1 bacterium
CTATTTACCGCCGAAAAACATAAAAGCTATAGATAATGAATAGTTTGGATAGAAAGGTATATTAGGAAACCAACTGTCAATTTGCGAAATTGACAGTAGAGGGTTTACGGTATGTGAGGGCAGGATAACCGGACTTTCCACTTCCGAAGTGGAAAGAAGGTTTATGGTGGGGGGAACCAGGTGTCAACCTACGCGGTTGAGAGTAGCGGTCTACGGGGGGAGAGGGGTTACGGTAAGGGTGGGGGGAAAAGAGGGGCAGGGTTCGGGAAAAAGAGGCAGGGTTCGGGAAAGAGGGGCAGGTTTCGAGAAAAAGGGGCGAGTATCAAGGGCTGAATCCGAAGTTTTTTTAACCGGTTTATTTTGTCAATAGTTTAGCCCTGACCCCAATTACTCCATTGATTTTAATTCCCATTTCAATGTCTGACGCCGTTGTTTTACATAATGGAAAAAAACTTAACAGAAAAGAGAAAGAGATATTGTATGGCTAAAATTAAAATATATTTATTATTAATACTTTCTTTAATTTGCACCAATGCTTATGCTCATGATGCTATTCGCGGACCTGTACCGAATGAACTTATTAGTAAACTGCAGAGTAAAGATAAGATAGAACGACAGAAAGCTTTTTCTCAATTACATTACTATATGGGGCCAGATGTTTATAAGTATTTGGAAGAAGGTATTAATGATCAAGACCTAGATATTGTAAGAGCGGCTTTAGGGCCTTTAACACATTGTAAAAGTAGATTTTATCCAAGATATCTTGAGCTTATTAAAAATCCAAATAGAGGCCTCAGATATGATGCTGCTGTAGCGTTAGTTCGATCTGGCGACAAAAGAAGATTTCAAGGCCTTTTAGATTTGCTTAAAGATACTGATAATCAAATAAGGGTTTATGCAGTTGATTGTCTTGGTGAAATAGGAGACAAAACGGCAATTACACCTTTATGGAATTTGTATAATGAGGAAAAAGGAATTAGGGTAAAAAGTTTTATTATTAAATCCTTAGCTATGCTTAAAGATGATAAAATTATGCCGTATTTAATGGAAGACACAAAAAGTAAGGATTCCGTTATTAAATATAATGCTGTTACTGGACTAAGTTATATCAATAATGACGAATCAATTAAGCTGTTAGCAGATTTATTAAAAGATGGGGGACCGAGACCTTAAAATAAATATAATTGTACTGCTTGGGAAGACCAAATCAAAAAAAGCAGTACCCTATTTATTAGAACTTATTGATTCAGATCTTAACCGAAATGTTATAATGAGTTTAGACGAAATAGGTGACAAAAGAGCAATCCCATATTTAATGAACTGCATCAAAAATGATTATACACGTAATAATATATATTTTACAGGCGAGACAATAAAAATTGTTAGTAATCTTTCAAAAAGACCATTTGACAACAACGCATATTACTCAACAGATTTAGAACATAAGAAAATAATAATAAAAGAGTGGCTAGATTGGTGGACACCTCCGAAAAAGTGATACTTTCCACCTACGCGGTGGAAAGAAGGTTTATGGTAAGGGGAACCAGGTGTCAACCTACGCGGTTGAGAGTAGCGGTCAAAGGATGTGGGTACGCGGTTGATTGATCAAAAGAGGTATTATGGGTAAATATTATGCCTAGATATGATGGTGGCCTGGCAGTCAGGTGTAGTGTTTTTCTTTTAGTGGTAGCTTGGGCAGTTTTCAGCGAATCTCAGCTATGGGGTACATTTGCTTTCTTTGTGTCTATAGTGTTAATCATATGGGCGGTAATCGTGCAAGCGAGATTGCATTAGATAGGATAGAATTATAACCGACTTTCCACCGCGTAGGTGGAAAAGAGGTTTAAAATATGAGGAGGGGCATTGAGGAAAGATAAATTAGTAGAAGGGCAAGTGTATCATGTATTTACCAGGAGCATAGCAGGATACAAGATCTTTAACGACAGCATTGAATATGAGAGAATGCAAGACTTGATTCAGTATTATCAATCAAGTAACCCGGCAGTGAAGTTTTCCAGGTTTTTAGCATTACCTAAAGAGCTAAAAAGCAGTCTCGATAATGATCAGGAGATCAAAAACGATAAACTGGTTGAGATTATTTCATATTGTCTCATGCCGACACATATTCATTTTGTACTTAAACAAGTAAAAGAAAATG
>JAZDLJ010000275.1:0-17749 GCA_043802115.1 bacterium
GAGCGAAGCCACAAATAGCCGCCCCCCTTACGCCCTCTTCACTTTCATTGCATAAGGAGGCATAGATATAAAACCACTCCCTATACCCAACAATCCTTCAAAGTGAGATCGACTTACAGATAGAACACATAAACTTCGATCACCCCCTAGAGATAATCTTTTTATTTTTTTCGCTATCTTAAATTGGATAAAAATCCGATTCCGTCTGAAGCAACACAGTTTGGGGACAGCGTCCCCAATTTAATAAATAATTTTCTCTCCATTATTTTGGTCACAAATTGCAGAAGAACCTTAATTTCGCAATAAAGAGGGTGAATCGATTCACCGATTCACCCACGTTGTTTATTACCTCAATTAAGCGGAATTTCTCCTTTTCCACTTACCCACGTATATCCAAGACTTGTAATCCCAGTAACCAGGCTGTCAAGATCCTGAGAAGCTGGGACTCCCAAATCTTCTTCTAACCAAAATGGATGGAAGAAAAAAGATGCATACCCATCTCTAACAAGAAGAGCATACTCCGCATTCTGGTATAGCTCTTGCCAGCCGTAAGTAATATAGGAAGTTGGGTCCATTGAACTGATATCATATTCAATGTTCCCAAGATTTTCAGGGAGGACAAATTGTCCATAATAATCCTTACTAATCGTATATGGAAAAAATTGACCGGCTATAAAATCCCTGGCAGGATCATTTGCCGACAGATTCAACTGTGGATTGGAAGAGGTATAATAAAATGATCGTTCATATCTACTCTTAAATTGGTTACCTATGGCAGCATAACAATTTGGTGATGCCTGATAATGTGGAACTTCAAAGGTGAACGGGGTAATTCCATTGGTTTGAAATTCATCGAGTCCAGCAATGATTCTACCTAACGCCCACTCAACGGAATCTTCTGCTACAGGGGTATTGGTTACGATATTCCAAAACTCGAAGTCATCCCCACTAACCCCGGTAAGGGCGTTTAACTGTGTACCATATTGATGGGTATAGCCATGCATAAGGATGTCGCCACCTCTTTGTGTTGCATATGTTAAAGAGTCTAACAACTCGATCGCACTTGATAGACCGACTTCCTGGGAGACACCACCATTATATTTACCTAATGGATCACTGTAGACTGGAAATACTGCTACTGAAAAAGGGATTTGTTTACTATATAAATAATCACTTACTGTCTGCATAGTAGTTAATTGAACAAGCGCCCCAACATCTTCCAGGCGAATCATCGCCCGATGATTTTCTCCCTGAGTGCTGCCAAGGATATCATGGAGGATATCACAGATCACCAGATACCTGTCACGTGGTCCAATATACGAAAATGGCATATCTGCAACATACCAAAAATTATTAGATTTTATAATGTAAGGTATCTGTTCTTGAGTTGCACTGTTTACAACAGAAACTACGGCAGTAGCCTTTGCTGGATCGACAATTTGGGTAACACCAACATCAGGATCAGCCTTCACAACTAGATTTGCTGCATCATATTCATAATATTTTATCAAAGACTTGTCCTTATACAGAACTGTATCAAAAAAACCTGGATTTGGATTTGTTTCTGATGGCACAGCATTAAGTCCTCTCAATCCAGAAAAAGAAAATCCAAATCTATTGGTAAAATCAGTAGTTGCATCCCAGGCCATCTGCCAGATGTTGTATCTGAACCAAACTATAGTCTTTTGAGTAGTCAAGACATCTGCTCGAAAGGCTTGAGGGACTGGGTTATCGTAGTATGCTCCCAGGTAAAATATAGTCTTATATGACTCCACGTTACCTGCAACATAATTCTCTATGGGTAAGAGATCTACATCTACATCAAAATGTCCTACTAAATTACGCAGCATAATGGCGTAGATCATCCCAAATTTTGACATTACTACTCCAGGTGGGGCATCATAAAGAATAAGGACTTTCTCACCAGTTACTGCCTGGATAGTAGCCTGAGGAGTAACCGCATCTAAACTTGGAGTTCTCTTTCTTGTCTCATCAATTTGCCCCACTGGATTTCTAAGGATATATTCATTTTTAATTAACTGTTCTCGGCGATCGATATACTCAAGTTCCGCATAACCTTTATTGGAAAGGTCTTTTTTATCCTCTTTATTAACTCTAACTTTCCGATTGTAATTGATCGTCTCTTCTTCGCCAGGTCTTATTAATATCTTAACTTTATTTGGTTTTTCATTCTTTGGTGGCTTTGGAATAACTGGTCGAACTGGTAGCTTTGGAATAACTGGTCGAACTGGCATTGTTTTAATTGGTTGATTAAGCTGTCCTGCATAGGCAGGTTGCATAAGTACAGATGAGTTTAGTCCAAGGTTGGACACAAAAAAAATACTCAATAACAATAAAAAAAAGCGATGTTTTTTCATTTTTTTCTCCTATTTATACTACTCCAAGTTAGGTTTCTCTAACTAATTGTATTAATTAAATATAGTAATATAAAGTAAAAAGTTGCAAAGACACTGAGGCACAAAGGCACAGAGTAAAAACAAAAAAACCTTAAAAACCTTGTGCCTATGTGCCTCAGTGCCTTAACCTACTGATCTTTAACTAACCTAACAGGTCTTACCTAGGCTAATAGTTACCAAGAAAAACCTAAGTTGGAGTAGTATACATTAAATTTGAATTTTTTTTTTAACTAACAATCATACTATTAATTTTTTAATGTTTGTTCACCACCTCCCTTTCATAAAAGGAGCTCTTTTCAGAAAAGTCAATTGATTCAGCAGCTCAATTATTGAGCCATATTTAGATATTTCTTATACAATTGCCGAGCTAGCCTACCTCCCTGGGGACTCATATACTCAGGGATACTAAATGCAATAATGGTAGAGGAAAATGAACTTGCAATAATAATTTGCTGTTTAATTCGTCCTAATGGTGCAGGGATAGCTTGAAATTCCCGGTTATCAATAGGCGATCCGGCCGTTTGAGTAAAAATTTCTACCACTATGTGCAATTCGCTGAGGTTGGTCTTCACTGCATTGTGAATTGCCGTTAGGTATACTGGTAACTCTTCAACCTGAAGTTTATTTGTTCCGATCCCATCCTGAAAGAGTATAATATCAATAGCAGTTTTCTTTAAAAGCTCGCTCCAGAATATTTCGAGGGTCTGTGGATTTATGGTTGCATTTGAAAAACCAGATAACATTACAGATTTACCAGAAGAAAGATGATGCAGGTATCCTCTTAAATTACCTAAGTAGTTAAATAAAGTCTCTTTGGCTTCTCCTGTCAACCAATTTATATCATCTATCTCCTGGGGTATATACCAACCCTTAAAAGATGGATGCCTTTCCACCAATGGATTAAGTTCAGAAGCCACAAGCACTGAAAGACTAAGTAGTTGGTCAAGATACCTCCTAACCAGAGTGGACTCCTGATCAATTTTATTCCAATAAAGGGAATCGTGCACTAACCCAATGTAGACCTGCATTCCAGCGTTATCCGCAAGTTGCAGGATAATTTCCAGGGGAGGATATTGCACATTTTGGTGGTTCTCACTAGGATAAAAACTAATCTCATCATATATTGTCCACTGGATGACCAATTGTGAAAGGTTAACCTGACGAAAATAATAAAATAAATTTTCCCATTTAGAAGGTAACCACTCCCCCTGAGCAGAGGATAGTTGGATAAATGTCCCGTTAATGCATGGGGTTGCAATTTCAGAAGGTACTGCAAAAGATGGTCTGAATGTGAGCAGAGAAATAATGCTGTTTATCAATAATATTCTAAGTGTCTTACTAAAGGATAGGCGCATAATTTTAATTCCTTTTAAGTGAGCGACCATAATTAGTTATACTCGATCATTACATATCTTTCCAAAATAAATACCTTATTCTCTAAGCATCTAGAGGCAAAAGAAGACAAAAATTTTGCTGTAGTGAGTTATTAGTAGGCTTTTTGTAAATTTTCTTAGTGCAGCTTCCCGTAAAATTGCCTCTGTTTGACAATTAAAAATTCACCATTTACCATTCACAATTAGAACTGAATTATCCCCGTTATTACCCACCCTGAAAACGATTCATCAAATTGCGTCTTATACTGTAATAATAATTCCGTACTAAACTGATAAGTCTTATAACAGGTTTCATTAAATAAATACTTGAGAGAAATACCGGCTCCTCCTTCCAGATAAGAGCCATCTACTGGATCTGGATCCTGCCACAGGCCATCAATAACCAGGTGAGGAGTAAAAATTAAGGGACATTTATATTTAAAACTTACTCCCTGTCTTGCTTCACCATAAAAAATGGTAGTAGAAGGTTTATCTGTGTAATATCCTATATCCCCATATAAGGTCGTATAATTCCAAGAGGATTTCTCCTTTTCTAAATCAATCCCATTACTCCATGAATAGAGCCCCCGCAAGAGCCAATTATCAGTAGATTGCGATCCAACCTTAAACAGTTTCTCTGCACCAACAAAAAAATTATTTAATCTAAATGGCTTGTATTGAAACCCAATCGTACCCTGTAAGGATTCGGTTTTCATTTTGAGACTATGCGGTTTAGTATCCCATAACAATCGTGAAACAAGCTGGAAAACTTGTTCATCGCGATAACCAATGACAGGCGGCCTATAAGCAATACCTATACCACCTTGAGAAGATAGTATTCTACCTATACCAAGTTCTGGTGAGTCTGCATCGATCTTTTTTTCATGAGAGCGGTAGGTTTGATAGAAAATAATATCCAGATTTTTTGTGAGCTTACTAATCTCCTTTTTAGCTTGATGGATACCCTCATCCAATTCTTTTTTTTCTGATGCTGTCTGAACAGGAAAGATATCTTGTTTATCAATCATAAGTTTGAACCATTTTACTGCCTCTTCATTGTTCATGTCTTGTATATTGAGATAGCCTATATCCTGATAAATGCTTAAAGAAGTTGGATATTGTGTAAGTATAATTTCAAAAAGCCGAGAGGATTCTTCATAATTTTTTTGTTTGTAATATGCATAAGCAAGAGTTTCGAGGTATATTTTATTATGATCATCTTTAGATACAGCTGCTTTAAAGTTGGAGATTGCTGAATCTAAATGGTCGATTTCTTGATAATACAGACCGAGTTGGTAAAAACGTTCTGCAGACGGTTCAAGAGTATTAGCCTTTAAAAGTACATTAATAGCTTCTTCAAATTTTTTTTGAGCAGCGTAGTTATAAGCTATCTCATCAAAACGTAGAACACGCATGGCTAAAGCTAACTCTTCTTCATTGATATTGCAAAGTGTTTCTAATGCTTGTTCTTTATTGCCTATTAAACGCTGCATCCGACCTAGATTAACCATAACATCTGGATTATATTGAAATACTAAAAAGGCTTCCCATGATTTTATTGCATTATCATATTCACCTTTTGATGAGTAGAGATAACCTAACTCACAATGCAAATTACACTCTTCTGATTTTGTCATCTGTCCCATAGATATCGCCATATTAAGGTGGTAAACTGTAGAATCCAGGAGATCAATCTCTCGATAGTATTGAGCTAGTCTATAATGACGTTCTGCTGATGGGTTAAGATTATTGGCCTTAGAAAGTACATTAATAGCTTCTTCAATTTTTTTTTGAGTAGCATAGTTATAAGCCATCTCATCAAAACGTAGAACACGCATGGCTAAAGCTAACTCTTCCTCATTGACATTGTATAATATTTGTAAGGCTTGCTCTGTATTACCTTTTAGCCGTTGCATCTGACCTAGTTTAACCATAACACCTGGACTTTCCTGAAATTTCAAGGAAGTCTCCCATACCTTTATCGCCTTATCATATTCTCCTGTGAGTGAATAAAGATAGCCGAGTTCACAATTTAAATCACCTTGATCAGCTTTTGATAGTTGTTCAATCTTCATCTGTGCCTGACTCAGAGAATTAATAGCCATCTTCGACTGATTGAGTTGTTCATAACAACGTCCAATGTATAGATGTAAATTAGGAGTATCTTGTTGATTCAGGAGAATACGAAATTCTCTGAGAGCTTGTGTCCATCGTCCCATTTTATAGAGTGAGATACCAAGTTCCAGCCTATTCTGCCAATAATCACAGCCATTGGCAATAGCCTTACGAAATTCAGAACTTGTTTTGGGATAATCACCTAATTGACTATAAGCAATGCCTTGTTCATTAAGAAGTTCACACCTTATGCTGCTAGATATTTCTTTATGTTGCAATAGTTCAGTATTAATATCAATTACCTTTTGCCAATCTTCTTTCATCTTATAAGCCTCAACAAGGTTTCGCCATCCAACAATTGAATCATTAATAGTCAGGCTTTTTTTAAAATAATTGATAGCCTCAGTATAGGCATTTAATTTTATTGATATTTCACCTAAAGAAGTATATATGTCAGCATCTTTGTTATCCAGTAATAATGCCTGTTTCATAACTTCCCTGGCATCTAAATAACACCCCTCCTTATAGTTAATAAATCCCTGTTGTTTATAGACCATTAATTTCAATTTGATATCTGGATTATTCTTTGTTGCTTCATTCAAATGTTGAAGCGTCTTCTTATTATCACCTTTCTTTAGGTACAACATAGCTAATTGATAATAAAGACTTGCGGTATGATATTTTTTGAGACTTATCTCTAAAACTTTTATAGCCTCATCCAACCTCTCTGCCTGTTCCAAGGCTTGAGCCTGAAATAACAAGACATCTGTTTTGTTACTTATCTTTGCTGCTTCTCCAAAGTCATCAGCGGCTTGTGAGTAATTTTTAAGATTAACATATGTATGACCACGGGCCATGTAAATTCTGCAGATGTCCTGTTTGACACTCATTTCAGTTATAAGTTTTGTATATTCTTTAAGGGCTGCTTTATATTTTTTTTGAGAATATAATACATTTGCAAGCATTTCACGATCCTTTGCGTTAGGTTTGAGTTTAAGAGCTTGCCTCATATATTTGATGACTGATGGATGATCCTTCTTTATGTAAGCTAAATCAGCGCTTGCATGGATGAGTTCCAGATGATTTGGATCTATCTTAAGTGCAGCCTTATACATCTCTTCTGCCTCCTTCCATGCCTTTTTTTTCTGATAAATCATGCCAAGCACACTCATAACTGATAGTCTCTGTTTTGGACTATCTGCAAGACCAAGTGCCTGTTGATAAGCTATTTCCGCTTCGTTCATTTTATTTAGCTTTTCGAAAAGGACACCTTGACGGAAATATAGTTGAAAATTTGCCCCTAAATGACTGAGTTCCTGGAGGACAGTTAATGCTGTATTGTATTGTTGAAGATTTATCGCCAGATCAGCAACCATATTTAAGGAGAAGATATGATCATCTTTTTTTAGATTCGATTTTCTTGTGATGGCAAGAAAATCGTCAAAAGCCTTGTCTAGTTGTCCCAGGTTGTTATATGATAGTCCCCTGTATATTAAGGCTGTGACTAAATTATGATTTTCTTCTAAGATGATATTCGCATGTTTAATAGCCTCATTGTATTCTTTTAATCTATAAAAAACGATTATACCTGTCATATGGGCATTAACATTACCAGATTCAAGCTTAAGGTATTTTTCTAATTCTTTTTTGGCTTCTGGCAGACGATTCTCATCTATTAGCCTATATACACGGTCTAAATGTGAATAAGTGCGAAAAAGACGAATCTGTTGTTTCAGCCAATCATTTTCTACTTCTATCTTAGCCTCGGCTAATTTACTTTTTGAATTATTTGAATTAAAAGATGCAGATTCACTTATATTAAGCAGTCCAATTGTTAATATTAATATGGTTATTATTATTTTGTATCTAAAATAGTTATTGATCATAGTGGAATCCTTTACAACTGCGAAAGTTCTGTTTCAGATGGATAACTGTGCACTGTCTTGTCCCACGTGATAAGTTTCCCTTGCCATAGATAACGAGCATACAATTCTATAGCGCGAGTAGTTGCCAAAAAATTTATAACATTACCCCAGATCATCCTGGGAAAAGAAAGAAAGGCTTGTTTCCAATCGTAGATTTTAAGAGTACAATAGGCACGTAAAAAAATTCTTACCATTAAAAAAAAGGCATTGGCAAAGATGACATACCAAAGCCACGATCCTTGTTCCAGCAATGGCGGGTAACGATAGGAATTTGGATCAATCCAAATCGATATCCACATAGCGACTAAAGTTAAGACAATCAAATAACCGATAACATTAATTATATTTGTGATAAGTGCCTTTCTATCCCGAAACAACATATATTTTGTCGATAGTCCACCATGCCATTTTAAACTAGCCCAGCCCTGTAAGGATATACCAACCACCCATCTAGACTTTTGCCGCACGGCTGCCCAAAAAGTTGCAGGAAAATATTCACGAACACATATATAATCTCGGACCGTGACTTGTTGAGTTTTCTTGGTCCAAAATGATCTTTTGGTTACTGTCCGGGTTGTAGGAAATTTTACAAATATCTGTTTTAGTTTAGCTTCCTTCATGCGAAATCCGATATCATAATCTTCAGTGAGCGTATTAATGCTAAATGTTTGATTTTTATTATTTTTTGTAACAATATCCAAACCATGTCGACTAAAGGCACAACCTGTACCTGCGGCTGGAAAACTCTTGTCTAAAAATTCTCTTACCCTGATATCTTTGTAGTGACCTTGGGCAAATTCATCAATATAATGTCCAGCAGTAAAATTATTCCATTTTGTTACGAAGGAGAA
Organism: bacterium; assembly: GCA_043802115.1. Classification (GTDB taxonomy): domain Bacteria; phylum SZUA-182; class SZUA-182; order JAZDLJ01; family JAZDLJ01; genus JAZDLJ01. The sequence goes on from JAZDLJ010000275.1 coordinate 8,682, forward strand.
TACTGGCAATTGCACCATGTCATTACGAGGGATCAGATAATTAAACAGCTTATAGCAAAGCGGATGGATAACATCTTCACAATCTTGCATCACAAAAATGGCAAAATTAATATTCTGTTCCTTTTCAAATTTTCTAATGCTATGATACACCCAATTTAGACAATCAGCCTTATTAGTTGGGCCTTCATCTGGACAGACAATGAATTGGACACGATCATTTTTTCTTCTGACCTTTTCTACCTCAAGCTGCGTCTCAATATCATTTGGATAAGTTCCCACAAAGATATAATAATTAGAATAATTTAATGTTTTAATGGTATTTTCCAGCATTGCTTTGATAACAACAGATTCATCCCAGGCTGGGATCATGACCGCAATAGGTTGTTCGTCAGGCCTCAATATCTGTTCCTCTGTCATAGGCTTATATTTAGGAAGGATAAAAAATCTACGAAATAAACTACGCAGCACAAAACAAATATCAATAAAAAAATCATCAAGACCACTTACTAAAAAAACTATACTAACTACTACCAAAAGACACTTCATTAAAACTAATATATAAGGGACACTATTATTTAGTTGCATTGGAATATTTTTACCTCATAAAAAGTTAACAATAAAAAGGATAAAGGATTATGTTTGAACAAAAAAATAGTAAATATGTTATCTGTAATCCGTCACTTGTACTACTCCAACTTGAATTTTTCCAAGTGATTGTGTTAGTTAAAACCAGTATGTTAAAGCTCTGAGGCACAAAGTTTTTAAATTTTTTTTTCCCTTTGTGCCTTTGTGCCTCTGCTACTTTGTGCCTAAACAGCTAGTTACAAAACTAACCTACATTACCTCAGAAAAACCTAACTTGGAGTAGTATAATTTGTAACACCTAACCCGCAATTGGAGTATGAAAATTCTTTATTTTCTTCTAAAAATGGTAATTCTCCGTGTGACCAACGAGATATAGATTCTACGATTCTTTCAGCCGCATAACCATCACCATACGGGTTTAATCCAGTTGACATCGATCGATACAGCTCATCATCTAACAATAATCGAGAGGCCTCCTCAACAATTGCCTGCTGACTCACCCCAACTACCCTGGCTAATCCAGCATTAAAGGCCTCAGGTCTTTCTGTTAACTTGCGCAAGACAAGTAATGGCTTTCTAAGGGCAGGCGCTTCTTCTTGAATACCTCCAGAATCAGTCAGGATGATATAAGCCTGCTTCATCAGGTTAAGAAAAGTTATGTAATCTAATGGATCAGTAAGGAATATCCTCTCCCTGCCAGCTAAAAGTTGTAAGACAGTCTCACGCACCTTTGGATTTAGATGTACAGGATAAACTATAAATAAATCTGGAAAAAGTTCTTCCAGGGATTTTAAGGCAAAACAGATGTTCTCCAGGTCTTCGCCCCAGGATTCACGGCGATGAGAGGTAACCAAAAGGATTCGATGATTATCAAAAGGAATCGTAGCTAATGGACTATCAGCAAAGTTAAAGGGATTTTTTAGTTGGATAAACAAGGCATCTATAACAGTATTCCCAGTAACAATAATCTTTTTTTTAGAAACACCTTCTCTTAATAATTTTTCTTGTGCCAGAAGAGTTGGGGCAAAATGCATTTCAGCTAATACTGTGGTAAGACAACGAGATATCTCTTCAGGAAAAGGATTATGTTTATCATGACTTCGTAGACCTGCTTCTACATGTCCAACAGGAAGATCATTATAAAATGCTGCCAGCGAGGAGGCTAAGACTGTTGTGGTATCACCCTGAACGAGTAGGAGATCGGGACGAATTGTCTGTAACGTTTTATCCATCATGTTCAATACCCTGGCAGTCAACTCGCTCAAATTCTGGTTTGGGTACATAACATTCAGATCAATCTGTGGGTCAATTTTGAATAAAGAAAGGACTTGATCAAGCATCTCACGATGTTGAGCAGTAGCTATAACAATAGGCTCAAATTCTACAGACCTTCTTTGGAGAGCCTTGACTACTGGAGCCATTTTGATAGCTTCTGGTCGTGTACCTATAACAATTGCAATACGTTTACGTTTCATTGTTACCTCTTTTAACATTTTTTATTTCAGAATGTATACTACTCCAACTATTATTAAAATTATCCTTAAAGGCGATAAATCCCAGGGGTTTGGGGACAGAGTTCCCAATTTAATAAATTATTTCTTCCTTTCTTTACTTAACTTTCAATGGAATAACTACAAGCAAAAAAGTATTAAACCTTGAAAGGTTATTTATAGTGTAGATATAACCTACTATTTATTTTTATATTTGACAAAGGACGCTGTCTCCTTTTATCTGATTTTTTTCTATTAGACATCTTTCCAAAATAAATATCGTAATCACACCTCCTGACCACTCCTCAAAAATTACTGGAAATAAGGTTGTTTATATGGTAATCTAAAAGAATAAATTAACACTTTAATTTCAAAACGTTTTATATAGACATCTTTCCAAAATAAATACCATATTCTCTAGGTGTCTAGGGGCAAAAGAAGACAAAAATCTTTGTCTTCTTACACCCTGCAAAATTATTTTGGAAAGATGTCTAATTAAAACAGGAGGGTTTGTAATGGTTAAAAAAAGATTTATCTATTTACTTATATTTTGTGTCTGTTTGATGGGGGAGGTAGGATGTGGATATAATGCGATCCAACAAAATGAAGAAGCAGTATTTAAGGCGTGGGGAGATTTTGAGTCAAATATCCAACGGAGGGCTGATCTTATCCCTAATCTTGTTAACGTAGTAAAGGGATATGCTGCCCATGAGAAAGAGACCTTAGAGGGTGTCATTGAAGCAAGGTCAAAAGCGACATCAATTCAATTAACACCTGAACTCCTAAGTAATCCTCAGGCAGTGTCAAAATTTCAACAAGTTCAGGGAGAGCTCTCTTCAGCCCTTTCCCGCCTCATGATGGTTAGTGAACGCTATCCTGACCTAAAGGCCAATCAAAATTTTACAGATCTAATGCACCAACTCGAAGGTACAGAAAATAGGATTAATGTTGCCAGGCAACGTTATAATGAGGCAGTAGAAACCTTTAATTATTCTGTTAGAAAATTTCCTTACTCGATTACTAACAATATGCTCCTTCATCTCAAACGAAAAGAATATTTTAAGGCTGAAGAAACTGCAAAAAAAGTCCCTGAAGTTAAATTTTGAAAGGATAGCACTTAAAAGTGAAAAAGCTAAATAGGTTTAAATACACAAAAATTCCAAAAGTACTCGGCATACTCCTTGTTCTTTTTTTCTTCACTGGTCATTCTTTCCTTTTTGCCCTGGATATACCCTCATTGAAAAATAGGGTCAATGATTACGCTGGGATGATCTCTTCATCCACCAGAAATCGTCTTGAAGCCCAAATAAAAGCCTTGGAAGAATCTGATTCAACCCAGGTTGTTATTCTAACCATCCCCTCTCTTGAAGGTGAGGCCTTAGAAGATTATACTATCCGTGTAGCCCAGACAATAGGAATAGGACAGAAAAAGGATGATAACGGGGTTCTTTTTTTTGTCTCTAAGAATGATCACAAGATAAGGATAGAAGTAGGCTACGGCCTGGAAGGAAGGCTCACTGACCTCTTGGCAGGCCGGATTATTGATTATGAGATATCTCCTGATTTTAAAGCTGGCCGATTTGATGAAGGATTTCTCAAAGGGACAAATGCAATTACATCTGCGGTAAAGGGTGAGTATAAAGCTACCGAAGGTACTCTAAAAAAAGAAGGAAGTAGAGGCTTTGAGGATATTATCATGCCTTTTTTTATCCTCTTTATAATTATTTCTATGCTGGGGAAGACAAAACGATCATTAGGCGGATTAGCCGGGGCAGTTATCTTCCCTTTATTAGCTAGTATGTATTTACCCTTTGGCTTTCTATTAATCCTTGCCCTTATCCCACTTGGCTTTGGCCTTGGATTACTGCTGTCGATACTGCCGCTTTTCTCTCTTGCCTACTATGGCGGAGGTGGATTTTTTGGCGGAGGTTCTGGTGGTGGTTTTAGTGGTGGAGGTGGAGGTTTCGGTGGTGGCGGCGCATCAGGAGGGTGGTAATGAAAAACCTTGCAAAAAATTTTCTATCTAAAGAAGAAGAGAACGAGATAATTGAGTCTGTAAAAAAAGTGGAACAAGTCACATCTGGCGAAATTATGCCGATGATAGTCTCAGCAAGCGACCATTATTCAGCAGCAGATTTTATTGGAAGCATCTCCTTAGCCCTATTCCTCTCTATAATAATTATGCTCTTTAAGGGTAGTGAGAATATGTGGATATTCTTAGCTATATTTGGGGTTAGTTTTATTATATTGTATGAAATAATTAAGCGAGTACCAGCCCTTAAGCGATTATTTATTTCAGCTAATGATATGGAAAAAGCGGTTGAAGAGACAGCCCTGACCTCTTTTTATAGGAAGGGGCTTGGAAATACAAGGGATCATACGGGTATCCTGATCTTTATATCAGTATTCGAGAAAAAGGTCTGGGTCCTTGCAGATAAAGGAATTAATGAAAAGGTAAAACCCTCCGCCTGGAAAGAGGTTATTGAGCTAGTAACCAAAGGAATCAAAGAAGGCAAACAAGGAGAAGCGATTTGCAAGGCTATTGGGCAATGTAAGGATATACTTAAGGATAGTTTCCCTGTGAGAGCTGATGATATCGATGAGTTAGCTAATTTGGTGGTTGAAGGAGAAGTGGATTCGTTGAATTAATGAAGGATGATGTTTAGAGTATGGTTTGTTTAGATACTTAAGAAAGGAGGTTTTCTTATGCCAGAAGCTGACAATTCAAAAAATGAAAAAAATTATTATCTTGATATCCCACAACAAAACAAAAAATTTTTTCTAAAAGGGTCAAATTCATATGATTGGGGGATGAAAAACCGCTTGGCGCGGATATTTAATCCTGAATCAGGCAAGACAGTAATGCTCGCATTTGATCATGGTTACTTCCAAGGTCCTACGACAGGTCTTGAAAGAATTGATGTAACTATTAAACCTCTAGTACCTTTTGCAGATGCCCTCATGCTTACCCGAGGGATACTTCGTTCTGTTATTGACCCTGATTCATTAAATCCTATTGTTATGCGTGCAAGTGGTGGCCCAAGTATCCTAAAGGATCTTTCAAATGAACATCTTGCTGTTGATGTTGAAGATGCCCTTAGGATGAACGTTAGCGCTATGGCTGTCCAGGTATTTGTGGGAGGAAATTATGAGACCCAAACGATAAATAACCTGACCCGTCTTATTGATATGTGTAACCGCTATGGAATCCCAGTGCTTGGAGTTACGGCTGTGGGCACAGAGCTAACGCGTGATGCCCGTTATATAGGCCTAGCAACCAGAATGCTTGCTGAGCTTGGAGCTGCCTTTGTTAAAACCTATTTTGTCCCTGATTTTGAAAAAGTAACTGCAGCCTGCCCTGTCCCAATTGTTATTGCTGGAGGTAAAAAACTCCCAGAAATCGATGCCTTAAAAATGGCCAGAAATGCAATCGATCAGGGTGCCAGTGGGGTCGATATGGGACGTAATATCTTCCAGGCAGTTGCCCCGGTAGCAATGCTAAAGGCTGTACGTAAGGTTGTCCATGAGAACTACTCACCAGAACACGCCTATGAATTTTATTCTCAAGAGGTTAATGAGGAGCTTAAGAACAGATGAAAGTAGGTATGTATTATAATAATAGTGATGTCAGGGTTGTGGAACAAAAAATCCCCACTATTGGAAATAACGACATTCTTATAAAGGTTATGGCTTGCGGGATTTGTGGAAGCGATTTGATGGAGTGGTATCGTATAAAACGAGCGCCACTAGTCCTTGGACATGAATTAGCTGGAGAGATTGTTGAAATAGGCAAAGATGTTGTTCAGTTCCAGGTAGGTGATAAAGTCTTTACCACACATCACGTTCCCTGTAACGAATGCTATTATTGTCTAACTGGACACCACACTGCCTGCCAAGTCTTTCAAACCGAAAACAATTTCGAACCTGGCGGCTTTGCCGAATTCTTAAGAGTTGGTGGGAGAAGTATAAAAACAGGGACGTTTAAATTACCAAAAGAGATGTCATATGAGACAGCTACCTTTATTGAACCCTTAGCTACAGTAGTCAGAGCCTTGCGAACGATTGATCTGCAACTAGGTGACAATCTTATGATTTTTGGTTGTGGTCTTGCTGGCATCTTATTTGTAAAGCTAGCCAGGGCATTAGGATCAGGGAAAATAATAGTTTCTGATGTTAGTGAATACCGAATGGAGATCGCCAAAAAATCAGGGGCTCATCTTTCTATCTCGGCCAAAGAAGATGTCCCTTCTTTTGTTAGACAAAATAATAATGAAAGACTTGCAGATAAGGTAATCATCTGTACAGGGGCATTAACGGCTGCAAAGTCTGCGCTTAATTGTGTAGATCGGGGAGGAAATGTCCTTTTTTTTGCTGTCCCAAAACCAGGAGAAAAAATTCCTATTGATTTTAACCCTTATTGGCGTAATGATGTTAGTATTAAGACCTGTTATGGGGCAGCGCCTCTCGATAACAAACAAGCTTTGGATCTGTTAAGAACTGGAGTTATCAATGTAGAAGATATGATCACCCATAGATTTAGTCTTAACGATATAGGAGAGGCGTTTAAGAGAGCCTCAAAGGTGGATGGAACCCTTAAGGTCATTGTGGAACCTAACTAAGTGCGCTAAAAAAATTTAAAAAAAGTAACCTAGGGGTCGCTTACGCAAAAGTTATAAGTAATTATGGTCGCTCACTTAACAGATGTTGTATAATACACATCCCTCAACAAAATAAAGGTATTATTGATACATTCCCCTGAATTCGTACATTTTGGCATTAGCGTGACAAATCTAGCCAGATCAGTACAATGGTACTGTAAGAATCTTGGTTTTACAGAGGTCAAACGTTTTGAAAAACCAGAATTACAAATAAAAGGTGCAATTCTAGCCCTAGGAAATGGCACACTAGAAATCCTTGAGCCAGCTCGTCCCGCAAAGCCTGATAAGATCAAGGGAACTTTACAAATCCATTTACAAAGGATTGGGGCAAATCATTTGGCAATAGGTGTTGATGACCTCAGTACATATTATGAGCGATTGAAGCAAAAAAATGTTAAATTTGTTTCAGAGATTGTTGATAATCGTTTCTTTTTCTGCAAAGACCCTGATGAAATGCTCCTAGAAATTAGACAAACCTAAATCAGACATATCCTAAAAAACTATCCGAAGACCGCCAATTGCAATCCTGATAACGCCAAAGGAAAAGTGTACCACCTGCTAATGTAAAAATGTACCACTCAATATCACCTTGATAATAATATGACAATCTTGAGTTTCCTCTTATGCCTTAAAAAACTTCGGGGTTTGGGGCAGAGCCCCAACTAAAAAAATTCGCTTCCTTATTGAATGAAAAAGTCCGATTCCCTGTGAACCAACACACAATGACCTCGACCACGTAGGGGTCGGACTAAGAACTGTGTTGATCTTTTAAAAGAAGGGGAGACTCGTTAATAAAAAAAGGAAACAGCAAATTGAAAAATAAATTCTAAGATTTAGAATATCTCTAAGCGAAAATTATTCGGAGGTGTTATCTAGTGACTCCCCCACCCCGATTGTGAGGTAACTAATGGCAGTCTCTTACATTTTATCTAATCAAGAGCTATTAAGCTGGGTTGGGATGTTGAGTGATGAATTCAATATTGTTGGGCCTATCAAAAAAAAACGAGGACAAGTAATCTTTGAAAAGATAGAAGATATTAAGCAAGATATCGCATTAGATTATTGCTCCACTATGTTGAGTCCTCGAAATGTTATTTATCCATCAATTCAAAAACTATTTCATATAGATTATAAAAATAATCAATGTCAGACAATTATGCCAGATAATGGGAAAGATAGTATAATCCTTGGTGTCCATTCTTGTGATATGCATGCTGTAACAGTTTTAGATAGGATATTTCTTGGAGGTATCTGTGATATCTATTATGACGAATTACGACAGAGAACTGTTAATATTGTCTTAAATTGTAATAAAACCTGTGGTAAAGGTTTTTGCCTCTCAATGGGAACAGGACCATTCTTACAGATAAATGAAGGCTACGATTTAATTTTAACAAAACTTAGAGAAGATTATCTGGTAGAGGTTGGTTCAGAGAGGGGAAAAAATTTAATTGAAAATGCTCAGGGTATACAAAAATCAAAAGAAGAAGACCTTATTGAAAAGGACAGGACAGAAAAAGAAGCTCTGCGTTCGTTTAAAAAGATCATTAATACAGATGGATTAGCAGAATTGCTCTTGAAAAATCTTGAACATCCTGTATACCAAAATACTGCTGAAGCAAGGTGTTTGGGTTGTACCAACTGTACGATGGTCTGTCCTACCTGCTATTGCTATACTATAATAGATGATGTCTCCTTCGACTTACAGACAATAGAAAGAAAGCGTTATTGGGATTCGTGTCAGGAATTAAATTTTGCAGGGGTCCATGATGGAAATTTTCGGGCTACAAGAAAAGCTCGTTTGAGACAATTTGTAACTCATAAGCTCGGAACATGGGTAGATCAATATGGGTGTTTTGGATGCATAGGTTGCGGGAGATGCATGACCTGGTGTCCTACTGGGATTGATCTTACTGAAATTGCGAAGGAAATACAATCCAAACCACTCTAGTAAAAAAATCACCGCAAAGACGTAAAGATCGTAAAGGGAAAAAACATGAAAGACAATCCATTACTTCCCAGACAAGCTGTTATTGAAGAAAAGTTTTATGTAACTGAGAATATAGTCTCCTTAACTTTTTCTATACAGGATAGACAAGGTTTTCTCTTCAAACCCGGCCAGTTCAACATGTTAGGTATCCCAGGGATTGGGGAAGCGCCGATCTCTTTTAGTTCTCTTTCAACCGTTAACGGACGTTTTGAACATACAATCAGATCAGCCGGTAATGTAACTCAAAAGATTAACCAACTTAATAAAAATGATAAAGTATACGTTCGTGGCCCCTATGGCAATGGGTGGCCATTGGAGAAAACGAAAGGCAAGAATGTAATTATT
>JAZDLJ010000362.1:0-16222 GCA_043802115.1 bacterium
TCTTGTTAGAGCGAATTTTGGCAATTTTAGGGAAGCGAGCTTAGAAAATTCAAAAAGGCTACTCTAACGAACGAAACAAAGATTTCTGCAAACCCAATAAGAGAGCCTCTTAGAGAATCCCATCTAACTACACCAGTGCCCTCCTACAAAAAATGCGGAATACATTTTAACTACTACAAAGCCATTGAGACACCCACTATTAGAAGCAAAATATTATCTATTTTTAAAAGGGGTAAAATTTTTATCATCTAATTATACACTTTGTATATTTCTTGCCTCTCTTAATTGTAATGAAAATACCGCTGATAAAAAGAATAACGAGTTGATAGAAAAAATTAAAACCTGTTCATCTTAAAAAAAATCAAAATTAGAATTGCTGGTTTTAGTATCTTATAGACAGTAAAGCCCAACATGAGCCAGTAAAAAAAATGCCCTGTAATTTCCCAGCTTTTATAATTTTGGGGAGGAAATCCTGGAAGTAACAATCATACTTCCTTGCGCGGGTGAAGGCAAGAGGCTCGGCCTTTCTACTCCCAAGGAACTATACGAAATCTGGCCTAATGTCAAACTGATCGATTTTTCTCTCAATCACATCCAACAGACCTTGTCCAGAAATTTGAATTGGGAAATAAAGGTCGCTGTGGTAATTCGTCCCTGGAAAAATGATGTTTACGATTATGTAAAAAAAAGCCTTAAATCATACCATCAAAGGATTGAAATTATTTTAATGCTGTTTAATGAAAATTATCACGAATGGGCGGGTTCGGTTTATGCGGCAAATCAGGCATTTTCTAAATATAATATTGTTTTCCTGCCAGATACTGCAATTCGTTTAAGTTATCCCAAGGTTTACACTAATAATTCAGGGCTCACTCTTTTAGAGCTAATGCTCAAGGACTTGAAGCTTAAACCGCTCACTTTTGCCTGGGCTGAGTGTCATAATCCTGAAAAATTAATAAATCTGGGAGCACTCTCTGTCGAAAATAATTTAGTTATGGACTTACAAGACAAACCGAACAGTAACCTTGACCAATACAATGCCTTCTGGGGGGCATATGGTTTTCGTAAGACTGCGGCCAAAATGACCTACGATTTCCTTAGTGCCTCCATCCAACATCAAGACTTAAACAAGTGGAAAAAAAAATTGTTCCCTACGCAAGGGGTCGAATTTGCTGAATATTGGGATCTCGGGACATGGGATTCTATCAATAAATTCAGGATGAAATTTCAGCCGTCAAATTTCATCACACAGGGTAGCTAATTCCTCCCGTACCTTTTCCAGGTACGCAAGCCGTTGCTTATCCTCTTTCTCATTCCAGATTCGTTCATAATTCTTTAGGTCTTTATGGATCAAATCGACTGCCTTTTGTCTTTCTCCTCCTATAAGGTATTTTCTGCAAAACCAAATACGGTTTCGCTGAAAATAGTAAGCGGTATAAAGAGGTTTACTGTGGCAGGTTTTACCAACCTTATGAAGGATGCGAGCTTCATAACAGCGCCCTATTCGAGCGCCTAATTGATAAGCACGGAAACAAAAATCAGCATCCTCCCAGTATGTAAAGTATCCCTCATCCATCCCATTCAGGGCAATAAACAAATCTCTAGCTATCCACAAAGCAGTTCCTGGGACATAATCCATTTTTGGATTCAGTAAAGGTGATAAAGCATATTCTTTATAGTGATAAAGTTTGCAGCTCTTTTTGTCAAAAAAGCCTCCAATGGAATCAATTTTATCTGGAGATTTTTTATAGGTGATCAGCGGGGCGACCAGGTCACAATTTAGTTCTACGGCTTTATTTTTAATCAGTTCCAATGAATCAGAAATGACTTCTGTATCATTTGTCAGAAAAAACGCTCCATCAAAACCTTTTGAAAATACCAGGCTAAGTGCACGATTAAATCCACCTGAATATCCATAATTCTTTTCTTCATAATAATGATGAAATTCAGGAAACAGGGCTGTAATTTTATCCCTATTTTCAACAAGCGAACCATTATCATAAACATAAATAAGGGAGGGATCATATCCTACTTTTCGGATAGATGTCAGGCAGGCGATTGTTTCCAATACCTTGTTATAATGCAAGACAACCAGACAGGAATTCATTAATAAATTGTATCCTCTTCTTCCATACTACTATCTATTATACTACTCCAACTTAGGTTTTTCCAAGTGATTGTGTTAGTTAAAACCAGCATGTTAAGGCACTGAGGCACAAAGTTTTTAAGTTTTTTTCCCTTTGTGCCTTTGCTACTTTGTGCCTTTGTGCCTTAACAGCTAGTTACAAAACTAACCTGCATTACCTCAGAAAAACCTAACTTGGAGTAGTATATAATTAATTTTAGTTTTGTTGGTATCAATTGGATATTAGAGTTATTACTACAGTTGCAGCATTCATCACCAGGAAAATTTAATTCTACTTTACTTTTTAACGTTGATTCAACAGTACTGTAAGTCATATCCCCCCTAATTGTCTGATAATGACTTTATAAGCCTAACGTATTAATAAGCAGTGTTTGTGGAGCGGAGCGTAACAAACATCTGCTTAATTAAATTGTTAGTTGTTTTTATCCTTTTCAAATAGATAACGTTTGTTTTTCACAATTACATTGGGTGGTTCCCTAAATTTTTCAAAAAAATCATACCCCTCTTTAAGGTTAGTCCAGAAGTTAAACCATTTTGACTCATGGTATCCCTTCATATTTTTATCTGTCATGCGAAAAGGAAATATGTGAACTCGGAAAAATTTTTGCTCATTACGTAAGGCCTCATCTGCTAAAGCATAAATTTCTTCTATGTTTTTATTTGTCATGGCAAAACAACCAATTGAAACACAATTCCCATGAACCATAATTAATCCTCCAGTTCGACTATAGGCTAAATCATATTTATTGGGATAACCTATATTAAAGGACAAATGGAATTGGCTGGCCGGATTCATATGATTAGGAGTTACAAAATAAAATCCTTCAGCGGCTTGGAAATCACCTTGCTTTTCTTTTGGGCCTAATCCACCTGAATAAGTACAAATTTTATATGTCTGAAATAAATCAAACTTTTTTTCATTTTTAATCCAAAGTTCTAATTCCTTTGATTGTTTAAATATTCGAATAAATATAGGGGCTCCCCAATGGAAATTTTTCTTTTCTAGTTCTTCAATAAGCGTCGGTTTAACTTTAGAAATAGCATTTCTAGAGCGAGTGCTAGAAGGGACACCACTAATAGCTAATGATGATATAATTGATAAGATAAAAGCTATAAAGGTTGATCTGATTAGCTTCATTATATTAAATTTTTCAACTAACATAGATAACAGCAGTTGGTTCTGAACGCTGGGTTAGTTTATAATCTTCTCATACTTCACGATTACAATGTCAGCGTTACCATCAACTGTAGTAAGCTCGTTCTGCATTTTATATCAAGGGCGTGCTCAGAATTGAATCCACCAGAACCAGCACCAATGATGGGAAAAGCAACATTAATAAAACCCTTTTCATTTACAATAGTCATTGCATTCTTTACCGAATCACGAATAGACTGTTCTGATGCCTACCAAAACATGTTAATTCCGGCAACACTCATAAAGTAGTCTTTTTTACCATCTATCGTTACTTAACCTTCCCCTTCAATTCCGCCAACTTATTCAATGCCTGAAGAGGTGTCAGTGAATTGATATCAATCTCCTTTAGCTCCCCAACAACGGGATGAGGCTCAAAAGAAAAAAAGGAGAGTTGCTTATCTAGGACTACTTGTTTTTCGTTCTTTGTTTTTCGTTCTTCATTCTTCGCAATAGCCCCTTCTTCCTCATGACGGCCTATTCCATTTAATTCTGCCTGTTCAAGATCTGCAAGGATCTCCTTTGCCCTGGATATGATCTCCTTTGGCAATCCAGCCAACCTCGCTACCTGTATCCCATAACTCCGATCAGCGCCTCCAGGTAATATCTTTCTTAAGAAGATGATCTCCTCATTAACCTCACGCACCGCAATGTTATAATTTTTAACCCCTTTTAAGGTTAATGCCAGATCAGTTAGCTCATGATAATGGGTAGCAAAGAGGGTCTTTGCCCCAATTTTATCCTTATCATGGATATACTCACCGATAGCCCAGGCAATACTTATCCCATCAAAGGTGCTAGTCCCCCTACCAATCTCATCAAGGATAATGAGACTCTTAGAGGTTGCATTATTGAGGATATTAGCAGTCTCATTCATTTCTACCATAAATGTACTTTGGCCTTTAAGGAGGTTATCTGATGCTCCAACCCTTGAAAATATCCGATCCACAATCCCAAGGTTAGCCTCTTTAGCAGGGACAAAACTGCCAAGCTGAGCCATCAAGGAGATTAAGGCAACTTGCCTTATGTAGGTAGATTTTCCCGCCATGTTTGGACCAGTTATAATGCTCAATCTGTTTTCTTCATTATCCAGATAGGTATCATTAGGGATAAATTTTACCCCTGCTATCTGCTCCAGTACTGGATGCCTTCCCTCTATTATTTTAATAATATTATCCTCTTCCATTACTGGTTTTACATAATTATTCTTGGCTGCTACCTCGGCTAAAGAAAAAAGGGCATCGACCTGGGCAATGGCCTGAGCAGTCATTTGAATACGCGAGATCTCCTGAGTTATCTTTTCTCTGGTTTGACAAAAAAGTTGATACTCTAACTCAACAATCTTTTCTTCTGCCCCCAAGACCTTAGTCTCATACTCCTTTAACTCTGGGGTAATAAAGCGTTCAGCATTAGACAGGGTCTGCTTCCGGGTATAATCAGCAGGGGCAAGATGGAGATTGGTATTGGTTATCTCAATGTAATAACCAAAGACCTTATTAAACCTGACCTTTAAAGAATTGATCCCTGTACGTTGACGTTCTTTACCCTCAAGGTTAGCTATCCAGCCTTTACCATCTCGGCTAATGGATTTAAGGTCATCTAACTCTCCATTTATCCCAGGCTTTATTAAGCCTCCCTCTCTAAGGGTAAAGGGAGGTTCATCAATGATAGAATTTTCAATCAAAAAAGAGATATCCTGAAGTTCATCAGACTCATCAAGGATATCCAAAATAAGGGGGGCTGTTGTTTGGTTTAAAAGCGTTTTAATTGCAGGGATCTTTTTTATGGATGTCTTTAAGGCAATAAGATCTCTTGCATTAGCAATAGCCAAAGAGATACGGCTAACCAGTCTCTCCAGGTCATATATCTCCTGAAGTCCTTCTCTTAATTGGGCTCGGAGGATTAGATTATCCTTTAGATAACCCACCGCTTCTTGCCTAGCCTTAATTACTTGCATATCTAGTAACGGATGGAGCAACCAGTTCTTTAGCAATCTTCCTCCCATTGCTGTAACTGTCTGATCAAGGACACTGAGAAGAGAACCGGCCTTTTGCTGATCCCTTGTTGTCTTGGTCAACTCAAGGTTTTGCTGAGTTGAACTATCCAGGAGCATATAATTATTTGGGTTATATACACTAAGCTTATTTATATGGCTGGCTAATGATTTCTGGGTCTCCTGGACGTAATATAAAACAGCCGCTGCAGCAGAGGTAGCTAATCTCAGTCCTTCACAACCAAAGCCCTCTAAAGATGTGGTATGAAAATATTCTGTTACCCTTTGATAGGCGCTGGCATAATCGAATATCCCCTCATCAAGAAAATTGTAGGAGACATGAGGAAATTGTCTTAATAGGCCTACTAATTTCTCATCTGAATATATTCGTTCTTTGTTCTTAGTTCTTGATTCTTGGTTGTCAGAAACTAAAGGTGGGATTAAGACCTCTTTTGGTTCAAGCCGACTAAGTTCATTATGTAATTTCTCTAATGGGGCTTGTCCATTGTATTCGGTAAGTAAAAATTCACCTGTTGAGATATCCAGCATTGACAAACCGATTTTATTTTTACCAGGATAGATTGCCATCAGGTAGTTATTTTCTTTCTCCTGCAAAAGATTAGTATCCATCACAGTTCCAGGGGTTATGACCCTGATGACTTCTCTTTTTACGATCCCCTTTGCTAACTTAGGATCTTCCACCTGTTCACAGATAGCGACCTTAAATCCCTGTCTGATCAGGCGGGCAATATAGGTATCCGCAGCGTGATACGGCAGTCCACAGAGGGGGATATTCTCTTTACTGTTTTTATTTCTAGCAGTTAGAGTAAGACTAAGGGCCTTTGAGGCGATCTCGGCATCGCGTTCAAACATCTCATAAAAATCCCCCATGCGAAAAAATAAGATACTATCGCTATAATTCTTCTTAATCTCTCGATACTGCTTCATCATCGGGGTTTGATTATCTGGTTTTTCAAGTTCCATAAAAGGTCTCGGTAGTATCTGCTTGTGCTGAAAAATTGTTATACTACTCCAACTTAGGTTTTTCCTAGCATGGTTTTTGCATGCATCAGTAAAAATTTTGCTGGAAGAGAGTTATTTAGTAGTCTTTTTGTAAATTTTCTTAGCACTGCTTCCCGTTAAAAATTGCCCATGTTTGAGCGAAGCAAGTTAGGCAATTTAGGGAAGCAAGCTTAGAAAATTAAAAAAGATTACTAAACGAACGAAGCAAAGATTTCTACAAACACATGCAAAACACGTACCAAGAAAAACCTAAGTTGGAGTAGTATATTTATTTTTAACTTCCCCTTTGGATATCCCTTGAAGGTGCTCAAATTTTTTCAGCCAATTATTAAAGTGGGCACATTGTCTTCGAATAGTTTGAATGCCGATAGCCTCAGATATAGTTTTGCCATTGGCAACCTTGCGGTATCCATTTTTTAATGCCTCAAGTCTCTTAGCTGGCGCTTTCGCAGGCTCTTCGTTTATTTCTTCAGGGTTATTATACTCTTCGAGTATTTTTCGGATATGCAATATATCTATCTCTATTCTTTCTGCCAGAATATCGGCATCACTAAAAAGCAACGCCTCAAATTCGTGCATCTCGATATATGGGATAAATCTGTTTTTTGCATCGTGATCGGCAAAGACCATCACGATTTCATCACTAGTTGCTCCCTCAAGTATCTCAGCTTTTTGAATAGCTGTAAGAGAACATCCATTTTGGATCTTCCGGCTAACTTCAGGTCTACCAGGCCAATTAGAATCAATTCTAAAGTAATCAAACATTGTCGATACATAGGTATCATCACGCTGTTTGAGAAAATTACCGATATCATTTTTAGCCCTATCAAAATGGATAACCCCGCCCTTATGGCCAGGTTTACCAATTAATGCTGCATGCAGGGATATCCCCTTATCTGCCATTTGTGGGGCAAGTACATCGCGCACGAAAGTTTGTTCTGTTTGTCCTTCTACAACAATATATATTTCAACATTATTCATAAGTAGGTCCTCCAGTGATGACGTCTTTACGCCAGAGGTCACCTAATGAATACTCTTCAAGCCACGAGGAAAGCTCATGTTTATTTAGCCGTTCAAAGACTGATGCGCCCTCTTTTCGGTTCACAACAATAATATCTTCAGGCTCAAAATAATCAACAAGGGGAGAGGATTGGGTTGAAATAATAAGTTGTGTCTTTTTGGATGTAGCTTGAATCAACTCAGCCAAAATTTCAATAGCATAAGGATGCAAACCCAACTCTGGTTCATCAATTATAATGGTTGATGGTAGATCAGGCTGTAGGAGCGCCGTTGTCAAACAGATAAATCGAAGAGTGCCATCAGATAGATGCTGAGGTTTAAGTGGGTAATCGGAGCCCTTTTGTCTCCAGAGTAGACGCACCTTTTCATCTTTGTTTGGTTCTAGGATAAAATCGTCAAAGAAAGGGACAACCAAAGAAATCGTATCTACGATTTCTTTATAAATACTTTGTTCCCTCTCCTTTAAATAATATAAAAATGGGGCGATATTAGCCGCGTCAAACCGTAAATAATGTCTATCGTCAATCGTCTCATATCCACGCATCGGAGCGAATTTACTGGTATCGTGAAAGTGATAAAATCTCCACCAAAAAATGGCATAATAGATCAGCGCATGAGAGGCAATACTACGACCTCCCAAGAGGCCCTTGCTATCTTTCCCTATAAGCAATCTCGGATTAGCTTGCCCACTTCCTAATTCCTCCCATCTCCTTTTTTCATAGTACGTCGCCTCATCAATAATGATAAAGGTTCTGTCTGCAGTGGGGGCAAGTTTAAAACGATAGCCGTTTTGACCTAATTCTAATTCTATTACAACTTCGATCTGTTTTGTAACCTTTGGACCGTTAAAGAGAAAATCGTCACTACCACCGCCGTCCGCGATATAGGTCTTCAGACTTGCGCTGGCAAGTCCTGGTAAAGGAAATTCCAACATAGCGCGTAACATACGAAAAAAATCGATAAAGTTACTTTTACCAGCGCCATTACCGCCGATTAGGACATTTAAGTTTGAAAGTTTAAAATCTTCAAGGGCTCGAATAGACTTAAAACCCTTGATTGTTATTTTATTTAATGACTGTGCCATGCTTACGCTCCCTCCACATTCCCATTTGTCTAGGATTTCCCTTCATCTGACTCAAGATTAACCTTAATCTGCCTTTTCATCCTTTCTAGCAAGCACTATTGTAATCTCCTCAAGATCTATAAGACCCTGCATAGACGAATAATTGTCTCGATAGTTATGTTCTGCTCACCTTTTTCAATCACCCTCTATAGACAATCTTTTTACTCTATTTTATTCGCTATCTCATATTTAAGAAAGTCCGATTCCGTCTGAAGCAACACAATGTCTAGTATATATCCTATAAAATTACATTGTCAATGCGAATTAAGGGTTGGCTTTAATAATTTAAAATTAGCTACTTATAAAGGGGGCTTTTTAATATCTCCCTCCTTTACAAATAAATGTATCGTACATTATACATCACAAATTAAAATAGCACTAATGATTTTCAAACTTTGGCTAAAATTATTATGTAATTAAATTAATTAAAAGAAACCTCTTTATATTATACTTTAAATTTGATAACATAACCTATGATCTAATTTAGATAAATTTAAAAAAGTAATCCTTTCAATGTACAGAAAGTAAAAAAACTACTTTCTGCATCTTAAAAGAAAAGGAGACCTGCAATGAAACTAAAAGCCGCTATTTTTAATCTTGATGGTGTAATTGTAGATACCGTCCCCCTCCATTTTAGTGCATGGAGAAGGATGTTTGAGGAATATGGTAAAAATTTTACCTTTGAGAACTATAAAACTAAGGTAGATGGGATACCTCGAGATGATGGGGTTAGGGCTATATTACCTAATCTAACATCTGATGAAATCCGTGAGGCTGGGGATCGCAAGCAACAATATTTTTTAGAATATCTTAATAAATCTGAAGTCCCTGTTTATAAATCAACCATCTCTCTAATTAATCAACTTAAAAAAAATAATATAAAGGCAGCGGTTGTCTCTTCCAGCAAGAATAGCCCTGTTATCTTAAAAAAAATTGGGCTATACGACAATATCGATGTTGTTATTAGTGGAGATGCTATCAACATAGGAAAGCCAGATCCTCAGATATTCCTTATGGCCGCCTCACAATTAGATGTGCTTCCAGCTTCTTGTGCAGTCTTTGAAGATGCCGTCTTAGGAGTAGAAGCAGCAAAAAATGCAGGCATGTTCTGTATTGGAATCGATCGTTATAATGAACCAGAACGTCTAAAAGAGGCAAATTATATAGTTAAAGATTTAAATGAGATTAATCTCGAAAAACTATTTAAACTAATGATGAAATCAGCATGATGAACGTTCTTACTTCATCATTCAAAAAAGAGGAGTTTTTTAACAATGTACGATTGTAATAATTATCAATCGCTTTTATCAGACAATAAATGGTTAATTGTAGAAAAAGATTGGGCACCTAAGCAACAGAAGATTAATGAGACTATCTTTACCCTGGGCAATGGGTACATAGGTAGTCGAGGGGTATTAGAGGAGATCCCTGCCACTTCATCCCCTGGTACATTCTTTGCTGGGATATATGATACCTCTGGCTCAAAGGTCCCAGACCTCGTAAATGCCCCAAACCCTGTAGATTTCAGGATAAGTGCCTCTGGTGAAAAGTTTGACCTAACAGCTATGGATATTAAACATCACAAAAGGATACTTGATCTCTATAAAGGCCTTTTAGTAAGAGAGACTCTCTTTGTTGATAGCCAAGGCAATAAATTTTCTTACCAATCGCTCAGATTTTTTAGCATGGATAATGTCCATCTTGCTGTTATGCAAATTATATTTATTCCTATTGATTATGATATAACCTTAACAATTCAAAATGCTGTAGATCTGTCTATGTCTAATTCAGGAGGAATAGAAGAAGGAAAAAAGAGACATTACAATATCTATGAATTTGTTAAAAAAGATAGCGTAAACTTTCTTTCTATTAAAACCCTTCAGAAGGATATTTTTATAGATTATGCCTCTTTATTGGAGATAAAAAAAGGAGAAGAAAAGCCTTATATTACCCCTCACCGTGATTTTAATTTAAATATCAAGAGAGGAGAAACTGTTCGTTTCACTAGCTACTTCTCCTTTTATCATTTGCTTGATTGTCCTGACTACAATACATTAAAAAAACAAACTATTAAAAGAGTAAAAGAATCTGCTAAAAAGGGTTACGAAAGGCTACTTAAAAGGCATATTAATGCCTGGGAAAAAAGATGGGAACCATTTGAAATCAATATAGAAGGAGATATCGACATAGAAAGGTCTGTCCATTTTAATCTCTATCATCTTCTAATAAGCGCTCTTGATGATCATGGCAATACAAGCATTGGCGCTCGAACCTTAAGTGGTGAAGGATACAGGGGACATGTATTTTGGGACACAGAGATATTTATCCTCCCTTTTTTTATCTTTAATGATCCTAAAATTGCCAAGAGCCTGCTCCTTTACAGATATAAAAAATTAAATGCAGCTAGAACTATTGCCAAAAAAAAAGGTTTTGAGGGGGCGATGTTTCCCTGGGAATCAGCAGATACAGGTGAAGAGGCAACCCCTACCTGGGCTAAAGGATTAAATGGAAATATTATAAGGATACATACGACAAGAGAGCAACATATTAGTGCCGATATAGCCTATGCAGTCTATTATTACTACATTACTACCCTAGACGTTGATTTTATGCTCCAGTATGGTCTTGAGCTATTAATTGAAATAGCTCGCTTTTGGTTAAGTAGATTAGAATGGAATGAAAAGGATAAAATATATGGGATAAATCATGTCATAGGTCCTGACGAATTTCATGAAGATGTAAATAATAGCGTCTATACAAATAGAATTGCTCAATGGTCTATCCAGACAACCAGTTATGTCCTTAAAAAGTTTACCCAGGATTATGAAAAAGAGCTTAGTAAGCTCTTTTTCAAATTAAACCTACCCTTTGACAGCTTAAATTTTTGGGAAGAGAAGGCTAACCTGATTTACCTAAAAAAGCCTCCACAAGGTGACCATATAATAGAGGCCTTTGATCAATTTTTTCAGCGTAAGTTTGTACCTATTAACGAATTAAATGAAAATATGCTGCCTGTTATACCTGAGTCCGTTAAAATGAATGAATTAGATAGGACTCAACTTGTTAAACAAGCTGATGTAGTAATGTTGCTTTATCTCTTCTCAGAAGACTATACCCTTGAGGAAAAAGCAGCTAATTACTATTATTACGATAAGAGAACCCTCCATAAATCTTCTTTAAGTCCTGCAATCTACTCTATTATAGCCTCAGAGATTGGAAATAAGGTCACAGCCTTTCATTACTTTCTCATCTCTCTTTATGCTGACTTAAGGAATATCCATGGAAATACCAGAGAAGGAATCCATGCTGCCTCATTAGGTGGCACATGGCAAGCTGTAATAAACGGTTTTGGCGGTTTACGTATAAAAAAAGGTCTTCTCTCTTTTGATCCTCACCTCCCAGAACACTGGAAGGCATTAAGCTTCAAAATTATGTGGAGGAATCGTGAATTTTCTATCTCCATTACCTATAAAGATATAAAAATCTCTTTTAAATCTCAAATTCAAGATGAATCCTTTGAACTTTTTGTCTTTGGGAAAATGCAGAAAGTTCTTGCAAATAAAACACTTACAATAGATATAAAGTAGCTTTTTTACTTTATATCTATTGTAAATTTTATTTCCCCCCCTTACTATTATTAGTAATGTAATAAGTTATACTTTAAACGGGTAATTTTGAGACTTTTTCTTGCGTTAATTTCGCAATAAAGAGGGTGAGTAGATATTTCACTAACCTAAAAGTATCATTTTAGCCCGTTCGCAAAATAGCACCCTTTGGGTGAACAGTGTCAGTGATTAGTGTTATGTTTTTTGTTCCTCATTCATCATTTAAAATAATGGAGGTAATCAACACCATGAGAATTAGAGATATTATGCTTAAAAGATTTCCAACTGTAACTGAATTTATGACGGTAGAAGAAGTTTCTAGAATCTTAGCTGAAAACCATGTCAGTGGAGTTCCAGTTATTGATAATGAAGAAAAACTTCTTGGCTTTATTTCTGAGAGAGACATTATCCTGACATTTGCTCAGGAAGATGGATCAAAAAAAATAAGCAAAGATATAATGTCAAAAAATGTCTTAACTATAGAGGAGGATACCCCTGTTGAAAAAGTTCATAAACTCTTTACTGAACACCCTTATCGCTCTCTCCCTGTATTAAGGAATGGTAAGCTTGTCGGGGTAATTACGAGGAAAAAGATAATTGAACACTTTATGGGGAGTTATTATTAGACATCTTTCCAAAATAATCTTTATTAAAGTAGGAGAGAAGTCAAAAATCTTTACTTCGTTCGTTAGCGGAGCCTTTTTGAATTTTCTAAGCTTACTTCCCTAAATTACCAAAACTCGCTACGCTCAAACAATGGTAATTTTTAACGGGAAGTTGCGCTAAAAAAATTCGACCTGTACGATTAGAATAGTGCCTTTTTGCTCCAAAGGAGCATTTCATACTAGCCTAGGGTGAGCGAAGCGTAACCCTAGGTAATGATTTATATATCGATAGCACTCTGAAAGAGTGCCTCATAAATTAGACATCTTTCCAAAATAAATGCCGTATTTTCTGGGGCAAAAGAAGACAAAAATTTTGCTGGAGTGAGTTATTTAGTAGGCTTTTTGTCAATTTTCTTAGCACAGCTTCCCGTAAAATTGCCTCTGTTTGAGCAAAGCGAGTTAGGCAATTTAGGGAAGCAAGCTTAGAAAATTCAAAAAGACTACTTCAACGAACGAAGCAAAGATTTTTGTCTTCTTACGCCCTGCAAGATTATTTTGGAAAGATGTCTATTGATAATTTCTCTGTCACTTCTTTTTTCCATCGTACGATCTGCCCTGATGTTAATTGATACTTAGAACTTAGTTCTTCTAATGTATTTTTTT
Organism: bacterium; assembly: GCA_043802115.1. Taxonomy (GTDB): domain Bacteria; phylum SZUA-182; class SZUA-182; order JAZDLJ01; family JAZDLJ01; genus JAZDLJ01. Next base: position 13,371 of record JAZDLJ010000362.1, read on the forward strand.
CTTGTATTGTACTTAAGGCAACTTTAGCTTTAAATTTTGCTGAATAACTTCTTCTAAGTCCCTCCATTTTTTACCTCCTTTTGAATGGTTTTTGTGGTAAGATATTTCAACCTATTTTTCATTCAAAAGTGGTCTAGTTTTTAAGGAATAGTATAATTCTTCCCTTTCTGATAGAAATCTCTCTTCTAGGATTGCCCTATACCCATAGGGCAACCAATTGCCCCTGCAAAAATTAGGGTATTATACCAACTAGGCCTTTTAATGATTATCCCGAACTTCCAAAGGATGTCTGTGAAATACATGGGGTGTCGGACAAACCTATAAAGACCATCCGTCTTGACTTGGCGAACAGAGCAATTAATATTCCAAAAATTTGTCTGTTGAAGAGGTCAATACCTTTTGTATTTGGTAGTACTAAACAAGTAATGCTAAGTTAAAGTTCCATATAAAATATTTTATAGAGCGGATATGGTTGGCTATTATTTTTGAAAAAGATAAAGTTTTTCTTACCAATCTTGAAATCCTTTGTCGGAGAGTACAGTTAGTCCGTTCAATATGACATGTTTGCCCAGACTGTTTAGTTTTTTTAGTTCATCATTAATGTAAAATTTTTAACACCTTCCTAAAATTCCCCCTTGCAGCAGCAACTAAGGCCTCTAATTCTTCCCCTTCGGATGTTTTGTGGAGAAGAAGTAATTGTCTTATAGTATCTTCAGCATCTTCATAATGCCCTTCCCTTAAAAAATTAATAACACGTTTTTTTAATATAGCTTCTTGTTGCAGGATAGTAACTAAATAAGTTAGATCAGATTGACACCGATAACATTGAGTGTCTCCTTTATAGATAGCCTTACAGGTTGGACAACGCAATTGCATATCAGCCCTCCAAATAGAAAAGTATCTCTGATAATTCTTCAATATCAGAGGAGAGATCTTCATACTCCTTCAGTTCAATATCATTTCTGATATCTTCTATAAGATCAGCGACTTCCTCTTTATCTTCTTCAGGGATAGAAGGCAGCATTTTCTCAGCCTTTTCAACTAATGCCCTACCTTGAACGATCTTTTCTCTTATCTCCTTAGTTAGAGGTTGTTCTTCTCCTCTAATCTCTTCTTTTCCTGACTCAAATAATCTCTCAATCCTCTCTTTAGCCCTTTCTTTTTCTTCTTTTTCAAATTGGGAAAGGGCATTTTCAATTACAATATTCCTTTTTAATCCTGTTCTCTTTTCAATAGCAGAAACCCTAAGGATACCATCACGATCTAAATCGAATTGGCAAATAATCTCATTACCGGATGATACAGGTCTTAATCCTGTTATTTTAAAATTCCCGATCTCAATATTTTTAGCTGCGTCAGGATCTTCTCCTTGAAAGACCTGGACTTCAACCCCCTTCTGTCCATCATGCATAGTATAAAAGACCTCACTCTTAGATACAGGGATGGGGGTATTCTTTTTTATGATCGGGGCATATACCATAGGATAAAAGGGTATCCCATCAAATTCTCCTAGATAACTTGTCCCAAAGGTATAAGAAGTAATATCTACCAATACTGCTGAAACCTCCTCACCTGCAATCATTCCTGCTTGAATAGCAGCACCCATAGCTACACAAAGATCAGGATTTAATTCGTTTCTTGGGGTAATATTCAGGCGTTCCTGAATAGTCCTGCTTACCAGAGGAGTTCTGGTTGCTCCGCCAACTAGTAACAATTCATCAACTTGAGAAGGATTTACATTTGCTCCTCGAAAGGCAATATGGATGGCCTCCAAGGTCTCTTCTATATAAGGTTGGATCATCTCTTCGTATGAACGCCGGGATATTTCTAGAGATAGATTGTATGGTTTACCCTTGACCTGGGTTAAAAACCCCTCTTCTATTAAGGCAAAGGGATGATCTGTCAGTTCTATCTTCGCCCTTTCTGCAATACGTAAAAGTCTTGCATGAAATCTTGGCTCTTTAGTCAATTCCTCTACCTCATTCTCGCCAATATCATTTTTAAGATGATCAAGGATATACTGATAAATCTTTTCATCAAAATCATCTCCACCTAGATGATTATTCCCATGACTTGCCAAGACCTCTACTACTCCTGCCTGAATGCTTACTAAAGAGACATCAAAGGTTCCTCCTCCAAGATCATAAACTAGAATTTTTTGGGCTTTGTGATGCCCTGTTTCATAAGCAAGGGCAGCCGCTGTGGGTTCATTAATAATTCGCACCACCTCTAATCCGGCAATCTCTCCTGCATCACGAGTTGCCTGACGTTGATTATCAGAAAAATAGGCAGGGACAGTGATAACTGCCTTTTTCACTTCATAACCTAAATAGGTCTCGGCTCTTTGTTTTATGGCCTTCAGGATCATGGATGATATCTCTTGAGGGGTGTATAAAGTCTCTCCTAAAGATACTTTTTCACTAGTCCCCATCTTTCTTTTGATTGATTTAATCGTTCGTTCTGGATGGAGTGTATATTGGTTTTTAGCAGGTTCCCCAACTAAAATTTGCCCTTCATCTGTTAAACTTACAAAAGAAGGCATAATAGTCTTTCCGTTCTCATCAGGAATTACTACTGGTTGTCCACCTTGGACTACCGCTACCTCTGAATTTGTTGTTCCTAGATCAATTCCAATAATAGTTTCCATTCTTCTTTTACTCTCCTTTTTTTATTTTTTGTAAATATAATAGAGGATGCCCTTTTTTTCTCATCCTCTCAACTTCTTTGTTTATTAACCTTCACCTCAGATGACCTCAAAACCTTCTCGCCAAGCATAAATCCCTTCCGAATCTCCTCGGTTACTTGACTACTGGGTAAATCAGGCCGTTCTTCAACCTCGATAGCCCTCATCC
>JAZDLJ010000398.1:0-7786 GCA_043802115.1 bacterium
CTTTGTTTCGTTCGTTAGAGTAGCCTTTTTGAATTTTTTTAAGCTCGCTTCCCTAAAATTGCCAAAATTCGTTCTAACAAGATTTCTGCAAACCCAATAAACACGGGGAAAAATGAATCCCATTTAACTACACCAGTGCCAACCATCCCAAAGATGCTGAAAGATAGAGGTGGAATTTTATGCAAGAAAATCTTTTAAATTTTTTTTCATATTCTTCAATTAAAAATTATCTGAACAATATATTTAAAAAAGATGAAGCCGCCAATAAAAAATTTGGCACCTTTAAAGGGGTTTATTTACCAAGTATTCTCACCATATTTGGCGTTATTATGTACTTACGTCTTGGGTGGATAGTTGGTAATGTCGGGTTAATAGGAACTATCCTGGTTGTGACTCTAGGTACCATCATTACTTTCCTTACCGGTCTTTCAATCTCAGCGACAGCAACCAATATGAAAGTTGAAGGCGGAGGAGCCTACTATATGATCTCCCGTTCTTTTGGGATCGAGGCCGGAGCTGCGGTAGGAGTCCCTTTATTTTTTGCCAGGGCAATCGGTGTTTCTTTTTATATAGCTGGTTTTGCAGAATCAGTTCATAGTTTATTCCCATGTTTTTCAATGCCATTAATTGGGATTATCAGTTTGATTCTCCTTACGGTTTTAGCCTATATTTCTGCTGATGCAGCCCTTAAAGCCCAGTTTTTTATCTTTCTTATTATTATCTCTTCCTTATTTTCCCTTTTTTTAGGTAAAATTCCAGTTGGGGGATTTAAGACAGGTGGCTTGTTATTACCGGGTAGGGTTCCATTTTGGGTTGTCTTTGCGGTGTTTTTTCCAGCCGTAACAGGGTTTGAGGCTGGATTGTCCATGTCGGGAGATCTTGAAAATCCAGCAAAGTCCTTACCTCTGGGAACCTTAACTGCAGTGATTACAGGATACATTTTTTATCTGGTTATCCCTGTTTTTTTATACCGTCTTGTTCCTAATGAAATACTTATTTCTAATCCAATGGTAATGACAGAGATTGCCTTAGTGGGAGGCTTGATTGTCCTAGGCATTTGGGGAGCTACCTTGTCAAGCGCTTTAGGTTCGCTTTTAGGCGCTCCTCGTACTTTGCAGGCCCTTGCTCGAGATCATGTACTACCAGGATTTTTAGGTAAAGGTTTTGGAGCGCAAGACAATCCACGAATTGCAACTGCTGTTTCATTTATTATAGCCTTAGCAGGAATATTGCTTGGGGATTTAAACGCTATAGCCCCAGTGCTTTCAATGTTTTTTCTTACCTCTTACGGAGTATTAAATTTAATAGCTGGTCTGGAAGGACTTATTGGGAATCCTTCCTGGAGGCCAACCTTTAGAGTTCATTGGGGATTCTCTTTTTTTGGGGCAGTTCTTTGCTTAATGGCAATGTTTATGATAAATGCAGGCGCAACATTTATTGCCATTTTTATTATTTTTATAATATATATTTTAATGAGCAAAAGAGACCTGAACGCCAGATGGTCGGATATAAGGCGCAGTATCCTCTTGTTTCTTGCCAGATTTTCTATCTATCGTCTTGAAGAATCAGAGGCCGATGCCCGTACGTGGAGACCTAATATCCTGGTTTTAAGCGGTTCTCCGACTCAAAGATTTTATCTTATCCAAATTGCAGATGCTATTTCGCATGGGAAAGGTTTTCTTACAGTTGCCTCTATTGTCTCTGATAAAACTATGACTGAAGACAGGCTGGTACAATTGGAGAAATCAATTAAGGAATTCCTCAGGAAGCAAAATATCCCTGCCCTTATTGAAGTAACCTCAGCTCCAGATGTCATTGTAGGGGCTAAATCTCTGGTAAAGACCTATGGATTAGGTCCACTTGCCCCTAATACAATTTTATTAGGTGAAACTGAAAAGAAGGAGAACTTTCTCCAGTTCACTGAGCTGATTAGATTGACTTACCAGGCCAAACGAAATATGATCATTGTTCGTGAAGGGGATGCTTTTCAAAAAACAATAGACAAGCAGGCAAAGCAGATAGATATCTGGTGGGGTGGTAAACAAAGGAATGCGGGATTAATGTTGACTTTAGGATATATGCTTCAGACAAGCCCTGAATTTAAAGGTTCGAGATTAATTATCAAGACTATTGTTAGACGAGAAGAAGATCGACAACAAACAATAGAAAACCTTGGAAAATTTCTTGCAGAAGGTCGGGTTAAGGCTGAAAGTCAGGTTTTGGTAGCAGGGAAGAACGAGGACATTATAGCTACAACTATCAGACATTTTTCTCAGGATGCTGACTTGGTATTTCTTGGGATCAGACCTCCTGAACTTGAGGAAACGACCAATGAATATGCGTTGTATTATGAGAGTCTTATGAAAGCTACAGAAAAATTTCCATCAATAGCTCTTGTACTTGCGGCTGAAGAAATAAAATTCAGTGAGATTTTTAAATAAGGTTGGCCATTGAAAGTATACCATGCTTTTTGAAGAGGATACCTAAACATGTCCTATAAATTTTTTTTTATTAGATTATTTATACCATTATTTTTTTTTTTTGAATATGAATGGGTGTGTTGAGTTAAAATATAAAGAGGGTATGATTATTAAAAAGAAATTTTATCTTGGCGAGGTAAAGAAAAATCAGGAAAAAGATGAGGGCAAACCAAATAAAGAATATTCAGAGTTACATGAAAAACTTAATTCTTCTCTTTCCCCTGAAGAAACAAAAAAAATGGAAAATAGTAATATAGAAGATAAAGATAATCTTCCCGATATTCCTCCAACAAAAAATAGTAAATTGGATGATGATAAAAGAGAGAATGTTGTGGGTGATTTGAAAGATATACTTAGGATGAAATAAAGATTAATCCTTGATGGGACTCAAAGGCACTGGTTCATTGCCTTAAACCATGTCATCTACTCCACAAGATGAGATTGCTTCGTCGTTATACTCTCCTTTTGCATATCCACCCCGATCTACGTAAAAATCTAACCCAAATCTAAGCGAAATATGGATCAATTTATTTTGGAAAAATGTCCAATTTTTATCCCTTAATAATTTTTTTCCCCTTGATTTTGGTCAGAAATTGCAGAAGAGACAACCTTTGTCAATTTTAAAAAAGGAAAAACAAGCAGAGATAAGATCATCTCATTTGTAGTTGCTGGATTATAAACTGGTGGTTCAACCCTTCCTTCTTTTATAGCCTCGATAACCCCTCTAGTGGTTCTTTCCTTAGCCTGGATAATTGAATAATTTTTACCAAATCTACAAAAAAAATGGGCGTCAGAGGTTGAAATCAATGGTTTATTGTACTTTTTAGCAATATCCATGGCTTTTTGGTTACATCTACTTAAGAATTTTCTTGAATAAAACCAAGAATATTCAATAGCATCGAATAGATCAATATGCTTAATTAGTTTTGAAGATAAGTTCTCTTTGATTAGATAGAATGGATGGGCAGCAATAACCAGATCAACAAGCCCATCTTTTTTAAAAGAGGCTAAATCCTTAAAGGTTTTTATTTTTAAAAGGGATTTCTTTTTTTTAAGATCTGAGATAACGTATAGTAAGATGTGTCTCCCCTCAATAAATTTTTCTAATCCTGGGATAATAATTGTTTTATTATCTTGTGCACACCGAAGAATCCCTTCATTAAGGGTAAGAGTATCGTGGTTTGTAAAGGCTAGACAATCAAAACGTGGATTGCATTTTACACCTTTCCGTATAATATCGTTAGCACTTTGGGTGATATGGGTGTCATATCGATCGTCTTTAGTGTGAATATGAAGGTCAGCCTTGATTTGGTAAAGTTTTGTCATTTTTTACTTTCTCTCTGTTGAAAGGATGGCTAATTTCCCCGCTTCATCAAAAATCCCTATCTTTTTCTTTTCATTCACCCAGCCATCTATAATAACTTGATAATCCTTAGCAGGGGTAAGATGAATTTTAGAAATAAGCTCATTAGGTAAACTCGAATAAACATAAATCTTATTAACAGATTGAATCATCTTAGCAAATTTATAGCTTTTATGGGCGTACAATTTATAATCTTTTTCAATATCTTTTAATATATCGGGTATATCAGAGGTCAATTTGTTATAAAACATATCTATCGATTTTTCTGGCCCAATCCCATTCTCGCAGTTAGCCAGAAACAAAATTTCGCCACCATTAAAAATTGCATACTTAGTCAGTTCTAACGCCCTTTGGGCAGAATAGAGACTTTCGTCTTGCGGGTACATCCCTGCCGCAATAATCAATTTTTCTACAGGATCAACCGTAAAGGTTAATAATTTATCTACCGCCTCTAAGCCCTTGGGAAGGGCGGATTCAAGATCACCGGCAGCACTCCAATAGAGTTGCCCCTGGATGTATATCATTAAGAGGACATAGATTGGTCTACCTCTGACAATCATGTGCATTGCCTCTAACATATCCTCTGCAAGAGGTTGTTTTCTCCTTTTTAAATCATAATGGAGTGGATGCCGGCCAAAGGTGGCGTTATCATCAAGGGATAAACTATGATTTTTTTCTATTGTCCCAAAGGCTGCAATGCCAGGGACGAAACTCTTAAGGGGGTTGGAATAACCTGCAAAATAGTGGGGTTTCAGGTCGGAGACGCACCAGAAGATATCTATATCGTTTATTATTTTATTATAAAATATCTTATTATTAAAAGAGGTTATGCCAGCATAGTCAAATTCGGCCTTTCGGCAGTCGTGAATAATAATATCACCTTCAACAGCGCTCCCATTGTTAATGCATGATAAAATTTCATTTACTAAATTTTTATTCATTGAAGGGTCATGTGTGCCAGTACAGATGATATATTTTACCTTGGAAGCCTCAAGTAGATATGGAGCTATTGCTGTAACAATTTCTTTCGTTGGTTCATCACGACTATAATCGGCCAGCATAATCGCCACTCTTTTTTTATAAAACATCTTTTGAGGATCTTTTCCAATGGGATGAGCTAAAGCTTTTTTTAGCCCTTGTAGACAGTCAATTTTATAATCAGGTAAGATTGGTTTATGGTAAAAGGCTACATTCTCTTGTGGAATAGATATTGTAATATTTTCATGTCCATAGCCTAAGTTGTAGGTTGCCATTAAATTTTTTTTTTCTACCTTTCGATTATCTTTGTTAGTTCTTGTACATTCGAAGATACATGAGAGGCTTCATCAAAGGTAATTATTTCATTGCGGATTAATTGTTCTAAGGATTTATTTAGGGTGATCATTCCATCATCCATACCTGTTTGGATTGCATCATTAATATTTTGGAGGTTATGTTCTTTAATCATATTTCTTATAGATGGTTTAACTTTCATAAGTTCAAGGGCAAGAACAAACCCTCTCTCATCAGCCCTTTTTATTAACCTTTGGCTAACAATTGCATTTAGTACCATTGCTAATTGAAGACTAATATATCTTTTTGATTGAGCAGGAAAGATATCAATAATACGAGATATTGCCTGGGCTGAATTGGTAGTATGAAGAGTTGAGAGGACAAGATGACCCGTTTCTGCTATAGTCAGAGCCAGTTGAATTGTCTCCAAATCTCGTAACTCTCCAATCATGATGGTATTTGGATTTTGTCTTAAGACATGCTTAAGGGCATTAGTAAAACTTAAGGTATCTGAGCCGACCTCCCGTTGTTCAATTATTGACTTTTTATTTTTAAATAAAAATTCTATAGGGTCCTCTATGGTCACGATATGGCTCATTTTTGTCTGATTGATATACTCTATAATAGCCGCTAAGGTGGTTGATTTTCCTTGTCCTGTTGGACCGGTTATAAGTATAAGTCCACTTTGTTGATTTACTAATTCATAGATAACGGGCGGTAACCCAATTTCATTTAGAGATTTAATTAAAAGAGGAACAGGCCTTATTGCCATACCAGGGGAGTTACGTTGCCAGAAACAATTAATGCGAAATCTGCTAAGCCCGGATATTGAGATAGAGGTGTCCAATTCCCTTTTATTGACAAATTGTTCCCATTGACTCTCATTTAAAGCACTTTTTATAATCGCTTCACAATCTTGAGGGGTTAATATTGTAGTATCGATGGAGACAAGGTCTCCCATTTTACGGATCATGATAGGACTTCCAACGGTAATAATAATATCAGTTATATCCAACATAAAAATATTTTTCAGTAAAGATATTATGTCCATTATAGTTTCCTTGTATTTTTAGCTCTTCAGTATTATTTAAGTGCAAAGTGTCTAAAGTGGCACTGATGTAGTTAAATGGGATTCTCCAAAAAGCTCTCTTTGTAAGTTTGCAGAAATCTTTGCTTCGCTCGTTAGAGTAGTCTTTTTGAATTTTCTACGCTCGCTTCCCTAAAATTGTCAAAACTCGGTACGCTCAAACAATGGCAATTTTTGGGGAAGCTTCGCTAAGAAAATTTACAAAAAGCCTACTAATAACTCGCTCTAGCAAAATTTTTGCAAACCCAATAAGCACGGGGAAAAATGAATCCCATTTAACTACACCAGTGCCTCTAAAGTTGAGGTAGAATTTTTTAATTAAATTTTAATGTAACAATATCAAGTTAGAATTGACAATTTATCTATACTTAAGTATCATGATTTAATCAAGAAAAAAATTATAGATCAATTTTACTCGATTGTACAGGAAAATGCTTTTTTTATAGAGAACCTATCACTGTCGAGAGTTTAATAAAAAAATAATGTTGCATACATCTCCGGACATAATAACACAAAGGATAGCTGAAGTTAAAGAAACGATAGCTAAGGCATGTCTTAAAATAGGAAAAGATCCTAAAAAAATAATAATTGTTGCTGTTACTAAAACTGTTTCTCCTTCAAACATTATAGCGGGAATAAACGCTGGCCTTACAATAATGGGCGAGAACAGGATACAGGAGGCAAAAGAAAAAATAAGCCAAATAAATAATCCAAATGTAGAATGGCATCTAATAGGACATCTCCAGACAAATAAGGCAAAAGAGGCGGTAAGATTATTTAATCTTATTCATTCAGTTGATAATTTTAAAGTAGCTCAAGAATTAAGTAAGTGGGCTGTAATATACGAAAAAAACCTTTCTATTCTTATCCAGGTTAATATAGCAGGAGAAGAGACGAAGTCTGGGATTGCCCTGGTAGATGTTAAAGAGCTCATAAACAATATAATGAAGCTAAAGAATTTATCAGTAAAAGGTTTAATGATAATCCCACCTTATAACCCTGAGCCGGAAAAATCAAGGCCTTATTTTCGACAGTTATACACTCTTGCAGAAGGGTTTAGAAAAGATAGCTTACTGGGAGTGGAGATGAGTTATTTATCTATGGGGATGAGTAATGATTTTGAGGTGGCTATAGAAGAAGGGGCAAATATGGTGAGACTTGGGACAGCGATTTTTGGGAAAAGATGAAAATGGTGAAATGGGTTATGGTTATACTACTCCAAGTTAAGTTTTTCTGAGGTAATGTAGGTTAGTTTTGTAACTAGCTGTTTAGGCACACAGTAGCAAAGGCACAAAGGGAAAAAATAAAAACAAAACCCGAGAAAATTCCGACTGAAGTGAGTTTAATTACCATGAGAATTGAAGAGGATGCAACTTTTGTTCCGTAATGCCTTAAAATACTGGTTAATCACTTGGAAAAACCTAAGTTGGAGTACTATAAAAGGGTAACTTCTCAAAAAGTGTGTGGTCAACCGATAGTTTTAAACAGACATTGTAATGTCCCGAAGGGACAATTGAAAATAGCCCAGCAATTTATTGCTGGGTTAATAAGGCATCAAAAACAAGAGAGTCCCGTAGGGACGAT
>JAZDLJ010000435.1:0-2605 GCA_043802115.1 bacterium
TAAGTATTATATCTAACTAACGCTAATTAAAAGGTTTTAATCCGTGTAAATCTGTGTTAATCCGTGTCTAAAAAGTTTTTTGTTTTTTTTGCTTTCTAAAGAATATGCCCTAAAAGTGTAAACTAGTAAATGAAGGATGCCCATATTTACTAGGAGAGAAGAGAAAAATCTGCGCTTCTCTCCTACTTTAATAAAGATTATTTTGGAAAGATATCTATTGTTTTACAAACAACCTGCCAGCATTATACTGATAATTAATAACGTAACAATTTTATACATATAAAATATACCAATTTTCAAAAACCAATCGTTAAAACGAGCATAAAGTAAAAAACAACTTTATGTTCGTTTTAACGATTGGTAACTAACCTCAATCGTCCTTTCAATATCCACATCAGAATGTGCCAGGGAAATAAAAGCTGCCTCAAATTGGGAGGGAGCTAGATTAATCCCAAGCTCCAACATACTATTAAAATATTTAGCATACTTAGTAGTATCTGAAATCTTGGCAGAGGCATAATCTACCACCTCTTTATCAGTAAAAAATGCACACAATAACGACCCAATTCTTGTAGTATATATCGGGATATTAAGTTTTTTGGCATTTTCTGTTATTCCTTGAGCAAGTTTAGCAGCCTTTTTTTCTAATTTCCTGTATATCTCTTTATCAGCTAATATCTTCAAGGTCTCTATCCCAGCAGTCATAGCTAAAGGATTACCAGAGAGTGTACCTGCCTGATATACTGGTCCGACAGGGGCAATATAATCCATAATCTCTTTCTTTCCCCCATAAGCGCCTACTGGCAATCCCCCACCAATAATCTTTCCCAGACAAGTTAGGTCAGGATGAATATTGTATAATTCTTGAGCCCCTCCATAAGAGACCCTAAACCCTGTTATGACCTCATCAAATATTAATATTATACTATCCTTATCACATAGCTGTCTTAAGCCTTGCAGAAACCCTTCCTTTGGAGGCACTACTCCCATATTACCAGCCACTGGTTCTACAATAATACAGGCTATATCTTTACCCTGTTCATTTAAGATTTCCTCTACAGCTCGAAGCTTATTATATGGTAAGGTAATAGTCTTTTCTGCATAACTAGCTGGTACACCTAGAGAATCAGGGATACCCAGGGTTGCAATCCCCGATCCAGCCTTTACAAGAAGGGCGTCAACATGACCATGATAACAACCTTCAAATTTAAGTATTTTATCCCTTCCCGTATAGCCTCTGGCCAGACGAATAGCGCTCATTGTTGCCTCAGTGCCAGAATTAACCATTCTTATCTTTTCTATGGAAGGCACTGCATTTATTATTAACTCAGCTAATTCAATCTCTAATTTAGTAGGGGCGCCAAAACTAGTCCCATTTACTGCCGCCTTTTTTAGGGCTCTAATAATCTGGGTAGGCGCATGTCCCAGGATCATAGGTCCCCAGGAACATACATAATCAATATATTCTTTTCCATCCACATCGTATATCTTCGATCCTTTAGCCTTAGCTATAAAGAGAGGATCTCGCCCAACTGACTTAAACGCCCTTACTGGACTGTTCACCCCACCGGGGATAGATTTTTGCGCCCTCGTAAATAATCCCGACGAAATAGATACCATATAACTTCTCCTTCAAATGACTTATTGTTCAAAAACATTAAGTTTTTCTTCATAAAATAAACTTTTCAATAAATTGTCAGAAGTCAAAAAAATACAACTTTTTTTCTTTAACGATAATGCAGATGATAATTGTAGGGAATCTAACGTTCTTAACCCTTTATTCCCATATTTCATTAATAAATTTGAAGCCCTGGTAATGATAGAACTTTGTAATCTTATCCATCTGAATTTTTTATAATCATTCTCAAAACAAAAAACCGCCTTTATCGCAATATTATGATCTATCTTATTCTCTCTTACTTTTCTCCAAATAGCAGAACGAAATTCTAAGATTGTAAGTTCTGATAAAAATATCTCATTAACATTTTTCGAGATAAAATTTTCTACAATCTCTGAACCTGTTTCATAATGGTATAGTTTTAAAAGTGAAGAGGTATCTAAAAATGCTTTCATAGTTCACGTCTTCGTTCTTCTATAATAGATTCACTCAATGAATCTTTATAATTTTTTAATAATTCTCTAGACTTAGAAAATGAAAAATCTTTTAAATTAAGTTTCCCAGGTACTTTTTCTTCAACATCTTCTAAAAAGGTAATAATTACCTTTACTTCATTAGGAACTATTACTTCTTCTTCTATAGATACTTTACCTTCTTTATAAATTCCTTTAACTGACAACATAGATCATTCTCCTTGGCTCTTGATGGATTTTAAGTTGTTTTTTATTTGGAATCCATTAAGAGCCTTTTTTTAAATTTAAGTTTTTCCCCTTTTTTCATTTCAACCAAGAGCGTGGGGATGAGCAAATTTTATACTCAATTACCAACTTGGGACCCATAAAGAGCCAAATTCAATATCCACATAATTAGTAGACATCTTTCCAAAATAATCTTGCAGATGAGAAGACAAAAATCTTTGTTTCGTTCATTAGAGTAGTCTTTTTGAATTTTCTAAGCTTGCTTCCCTAAATTGCCTAACTCGCTCCG
>JAZDLJ010000439.1:0-4025 GCA_043802115.1 bacterium
ACCTATCCCAAAATTCAAAAAAAACTGAATTTTGGGATAGGTTCATCAAATCCCAAACTCCCCTATTGTCTTCAGCCTAAACAAAAAACTATATTCATCATTTACAGGTCTATCAATTACCTCAAAGGTTATCCCCCAGCATTGGCTATTATAATCGAGAAGATATCTATTTTCCAGAAATCTGCTCATCTCTACATTAAACCATGTACTATACAAGGCTCTCCACTTTTTATACACTGGAAGGCCTATTTCTCCATGAAGAAAATTTGTCTTAGTCTGTCCTGTCCTGTCTAAAAATCTCTTGTAACGCCATCCAAGATTAAGCAAATATTTCTTATAATTAAATCTATTATCTACTCCAACACTATCAAAATTATCATCATAAACATTATATTCACTCTCTATATTAAATAAGCACCATGACCTGGGTGTTAATTGAAATTCTCCCAAGATATTAGAAAGAGGTCTTCGCTCTCTTGTGTTCTGATCATCATCTCTCCTGGATTCATGAATATCATAATCTTGACTAATCCTTAATAAGGCCAATTGCCTTGTAAAGGTATATCCGCTTTCTTGGTTATTATTATCATAAAACCGATTACTTAATGAATAAGTAATCTTATTTTTCCTTTCTATCCTATCTATACCGTCAAAATAAAAGATATCTGCCTGATTAACATTGGGGATATAGGTATAATCTACACGCGGTTCAATCTGATGGCTAATATTACCCCATTTTGTCGCAAAAAAACGATATACATTAGGGCCTTTAAAAGTTAGGCCTGTCTCATAAATCTCCCTACTCTCATCATCACCTTTTTTATTATTAGTATAAAATGTCTCCCTAAAACCTACCCTCGGGGTAAGACTAAGAGCCTCTGTCCCAACTGTATAAAGGAATTGAGGATGGAAATCGAACCTCTGGGTTTGTTCGAGGCTAGAATCAATTTTTCTTTCAAAATTTACAAAGGAACTTTCCAAACCCCAGTCTCCAGGAACAAAAGGGTTGTCTTGCCAGATGGTATTAAATCCAAGACCAGGGATAATCTTAAAGGTATAGTTCATATCTTGATCTAAGCTCTCCTCATAATTTCCCAGTAATCTTAGGTTAAATTTATCCCAGCTTCTTTGAAGATAAACATAAGAATTAATATCTCTGAGTGTCCTAATGGATATATCATTTTCATAATCCTGATTAAAATTTTTATCACTCACTATATCTACACTCGCTACCCCAAGAAGCTTATCTGAAAAATTATTTCTTAAATCCCCTGTTATATTCCATCTTGCATCTTTTGTATTTTTATCCTCGATATAATATGTCTCTATCTCTCCCCTATCCTCCCCAGTAAGCGCATATTTATAGTTTAGCCCCCCTCCCAAACCTGTCTTATTATAATAATCTAATAAAAAAGTAGAATCCATCCATTCAGCCATATTCCAATAAAATTTATTCCCAATATAAGTACCTTTACTATCAGAATAACCAGCCTCAGGAATTAAAAAACCAGTAGCTCGCTGGGTATTAGTAGGAAGGATAAGATATGGAGAGTAAAACAAAGGTAGATTCTTTACCCAAAAGGAGGCCTTTTTCAAATACGCATAATCTTCTTGTCTTATTGTTCCCTCACCCACTTTAATTTTCCAATCAGGAAGACATTGATCGCATGCCGTATAGACCCCATTTACAATCCTTAGAGTATTATTGTCTAAAAGCTCAATGACCTCACCGCTAAAGTAATAAGTTGGGGCAATAAATCCCTGTCCTTCATAGATAGTACCTCGCTTAGTCTCTAAATCCATCTCTATTCGAAGACTATTAATATAACTCTCCTGCTGTTTGAAAACTACATTTCCCCTTGCTTCAACTCTAGAAGTTATTCTATCTAGTTCAGCATAATCCGTCTGCACACTTATATCACTATATGTAATCTTTACATCTCCTTCTGCTGTTACTAGATTCTTCTTTACATCATAGGTCATCCTGTTTGCAGAAATCAAAGTCTTTTCCTTAGTACCTATTTCCGAAGAGATCTGTTCTCGAAATGTCCTGGTAATATTAATAACATCTTCGCCTGCTTCAACAAAAAGGGGAGGATAAATTAGTAGTGAGATTACAATTAAGGTTGAAGTTATTTTTTTCATAAAGTTACCTAAAAGTAAGAGGCACTTGCTATACTTGGCATAAAATAAAAAAACTACTTTATGCCAAGTATAGCAAGTGTTTCTCCTACAGTAAAAAGTGAGCCTGTAATGCAAATTAAATCATTCTTTTTAGCAAGCTGTCTCGCATAATCTATAGCCTCAACTATTGTTTCTTTTATAGCATATTGTGTCTGCTGACTATTCAATATCAATGAACCTTTTAAAATATGGCTTAATTCTTCTGGAGTAGCACTACGATTAATATTTGCCTTGGTAAAAATTACTACTTCTGCTAAAGGAAGCAAAATATCTAATATCCCCTTAATATTTTTATCTCTCATAATGGCTAAAATGAAAATCTTTTTTTGTCCTTCAAAGAGTTTTAACAAATTTTCTGAAAGTTTTAATGCCCCAGGTACATTATGCGCTCCATCTAATAAAATATCAGGTTCATGACTAATTAAGTGCATTCTTCCCGACCAAAAAGTAGTCTTTAAGCCTTTGTAGATATCTTTATCTTCTATGTGTACACCTTTACATCTTAATCCCTGAATTGCCCCAACTGCCAGGGAGGCATTCATTATCTGGTAAGAACCAAGTAGTGACATCTCAAGGTCATTGTACTCTTTCCCCCTAATCCTAAGATCAAATAAGCAACCTTTTTTATCTGCCCTTTTCTTTTCATAGTTAATATCTTTACCTAATTGATAATAATCACTAATCCCTCTTTCCTTATTAACATCTTTTAACCTTTTTATAAGGACATCCTGCTCTATCCCTGAGACAAGAACACTATTAACCTTAATAATACCAAATTTTTCCTGGGCAATTTTTTCTATACTATCACCAAGAAATTCTTCATGTTCTAAGCCTACGTTTGTAACAATTGTAACTAAAGGATGATCAATAGCATTTGTGGCATCTAATCGTCCACCCATTCCTACTTCCAAAATTGTATAATCAACAGCTTGCTCAAAAAAATATTGAAAGGCCATAGCTGTTATAACCTCAAAAAAAGTAGGAGAGAATTCTGTATCTGTCTTTCTTTCCTCTTCAATAATCTGAAATAAAAGCTCACTTAAACGGATAACCTCACTTTTAAAAATACAATTATTATTAATTTT
Source organism: bacterium (assembly GCA_043802115.1). GTDB lineage: Bacteria > SZUA-182 > SZUA-182 > JAZDLJ01 > JAZDLJ01 > JAZDLJ01. Next base: position 3,270 of record JAZDLJ010000439.1, read on the forward strand.
CATCCTTTCAGAAAAATCAAGCAAGTGAGGTGATGTATATAATCCTACCTTATAACCCGCCGCCGATAGTATTGAATGGATCATGGAAGAGACAGATCCTTTTCCGTTTGTACCTGTAATATGAATAAACCTCTGCGAAAGATGAGGATTTTCTAATTTTTTAAGGAGGGTCAATATATTGTGAAGGCCAAACTTTATTCCATATTTTTGTAGATCATATAGATTGGAAAGTGCTTTTTCATAAGACATAGGATGCCGATTGGTTGTGGATAATGGCATCCTTCATTTGTAAGTTTACATTTTTTAAAAAGTGTAAACTACTTTTTAACCTAAATGAAGAATGGCCGGATAATTATAGATTAGTGACTTCCAGATGAGACATCACCTTCAATCATACTTACTATCTTGTTGAATCAATTAAATAACATCAAATCAATGATTCAACTAATTCATTACAGGCTATCAGAAAATTTGAAAAAGATACATTATTTGTTTATATTGGATATCGATTTCTTCCCCAAGCAATAAACATCTGCCATTTTTTTAATTATATCAGAGAAGAAACAAAAAGCAATAAATTTTGTAACAGTCTATATAAAACACTCGACAGGCTGTTACAGAATGCTATTTTTTTTTGGTAGTGCTAAACAAGTAATGCTAAGCTAATTTTAGCACATATTTTCAGATGTCCCCTGATGGTATTTTTTTGCTAAAGTATGAGATTGCTTCGTCGGCAAGCCTCCTCGCAATGACGAA
>JAZDLJ010000483.1:0-5241 GCA_043802115.1 bacterium
AAAGAAGAGAAAAATTTTGCTGGAGTGAGTTGTTTAGTAGGCTTTTTGTAAATTTTCTTAGCGCAGCTTCCCGTAAAATTGCCTCTGTTTGAGCGAAGCGAGTTAGGTAATTTAGGGAAGCAAGCTTAGAAAATTCAAAAAAACTACTCCAACGAACAAAGCAAAGATTTTTGTCTTCTCACCCACCCTGCAAGATTATTTTGGAAAGATGTCTATTGATCCAAAAGATTGAGGAATTAATTAACGGAATTAGAAAGCCGTCTCATGCGTATACTTAATCTGGACCTGATTGCCTATGGACGTTTCACCAATACCTCCCTTGATCTGTCATCTGGTAAAGAAGGTCTTCATATCATCTATGGCCCTAATGAGGCAGGAAAGAGCACTGCCCTGAGGGCTCTTACCAATTTTTTTTACGGCATCCCTCTCCAAACTGATGATAATTTCCTCCATAAAAACAAAAAACTTCAGATAGGTGTTTGCCTGACTAATTCAAATAACAATGAGACCTATTTCCTTCGCCGAAAAGGAAGAAAGGATACCCTCTTAGACAAAGAAGGAAATCCCTTGCCTGATTCTACCTTAAATAGATATCTAAATAGTATTAGTAGAGAGGCCTTTTTGTCCATGTTTGGCATAGATCATAGGCAACTTGTTGAGGGGGGCAGAGAGCTTGTTATAGGGGGAGGAAAGGTTGGTGAAAATCTTTTCTCCGTCGGGATGGGAATACCAGGGCTGCGTGATATCCTAAAGGGTTTAAGACATGAAGCTGATGAACTATTTAAACCAACAGCCAGAAATCTTGTCCTGAATAAATTGATAAGCGAGTTTAAAGAGATTAGAGAGAAGATTAATGGGGCTATGCTTTCCAGTAAGGAGTGGGAGACCCATGATAAGGCATTAAAAGAGTTGGTAATGAAATGCGATAAGATCAACCATGAACTTCTCCAGCTCCATAAAAGGCAACTTTATCAAAAACGTCTAAAAGAGGCGCTTCCGATAATCCTTGAAAGAGAAGAAAGATATAAACAGCTTGAGGCAATGAAAGGGGTCATTCTTCTTCCTTCTTCTTTTCCAGAGCAACGCCGGGAAACTAAAAGGATATTGGATGAAGCCATCTTATTTGAGAACAAGACTAAAAGAGAACTAAAAGAGATTGAGGAGACGATTAAAAGTCTTTATATCCAGGATACCTTAGTTAAACAGGGTGCATCTATAACTGAGCTTTATAAACGCCTGGGAAATTATCTTACGCTTTGGTCAGGCCTGCCTAAACTTCAAAACGAATGGGAATGTCTACAGGCAAATGCCAGATTCATCCTCCAAGAGCTTCATCCAGAGGCTAGATTGGAAGAGGCGGATACCTTTCGTTTAGGTATTCAAAGACAGATCAGGATTATGGAATTTGGGAATGAACTTCAATTAGTTGAGGAGGAGTACAAAAGAGTTATCAAGACTATTCAGGAATTGGATATTGAGTTGAATTTAGCCAGAGAGTGGCTGGCTAAACTTGAGATACCAAGGGATTATATAGGACTCAAGGCTTCCCTTGCTCGTGCCCAAAGAAAAATCGATCTTGAAGAAGGATTAGAGATAGGAGAGAGGAGGCTTAAAGAAGAAGAGAGGCAATTTGAGGCTGATTTGGCAGGTCTAACCCTGTGGTCAGGGGGAATAGAAGGACTGGAGCGGCTGCCTATCCCTTCTCTTCAGACGATAGACTCTTTTAGCTCAAGATTTGAGGGGATAGTCAGTAGGATAAGAGAGGTTGATATCCAGATAAGAGGAGGAGACAATGAACTAAGAGGGCTTAATAATCAGATTGAAACCCTGAGACTTAGTGGTTCTGTGCCAACTGAAGAGGAATTAATTGAGGCTCGCAATAGGCGTGATCAAGGCTGGCAGCTTATTTTAAAGAACTGGATTGAAAAGGAGGACATCTCAGAGAAGATCATTGGATTCAATAAGGAATTACCCCTTGATAAGGCATATGAAGAGCAGGTTAAGAGGACAGATGAGATTGTTGATCGACTACGACGTGAGGCTGATCGAGTTGCCTTTCTTGCTAAGTTACTCTCTTCAGAAAGCCAAACGAAAGGCGTGCTTAAAGAGCTCCAAGATTTACACGCTAATATATTAAATGAGAGGGCATTAGTAGAAAGGGAATGGGATAATCTCTGGGATACAATAGGTATTAAAGGTCAATCACCAAAAGAGATGATTGCCTGGAGCAAAAAGAGAGAAGCGCTTATTAACAAGACCAGGAGACTTAGAGAAGAGAGAGGCAAGATTGAGCAGGCAAGACAGGTTATCCAGGGACATTGCAAAGAGATACATAATTGCCTTAGTGTTCTTGGAGAGAAGAAAGAAGATTTTTCTCTTGCTCAACTTGTCGAGCACTCTCAGATATTGATTAACAAGGCTGAAGCTATTAATAAAAGTCGTAAGGACATAGAAAGAGGGATAATAGAGCTGGAAAAAAACCATTTAAAGGCTACTAAAAATAGAGAAGAGATAGCGGTAAGGTTGAGAGAATCTAAAACGACATGGACTGAGGCAGTAAAAGAGATCGGTTTAAACCCAAATACCTCTCCTGCCCAAGTAAATACCATTATTACCAAGACTCAGGAGATGTTTAAAAAGGTTGATGAGTCCAGGGAACGACGTCAGAGGATAGAGCTAATGCAACATGAGACTACTCGGTTTGATGTTGAGGTCAAGAGGCTGATTGAAGAAGTAGCCCCTGATCTTATTACTAAGAGCATTAATCAGGCTGTTATTGAATTGAATGATCGTCTGAATAAGACTACAAAGGATATGGTCAGATTAGAAGGATTAAGAAAGGAACAAGGTAAAAAAGAAAGGATCCTTTACGAGACCCAGGAGGGTATAAAAGATAGAACCCTCAGGCTTCAAGAGATGTTTAAACAAGCAAGTTGTTTGAGTTATGAAGAGTTAGAGAATATTGAAAATCAATCTCTTAAAAAGCAGGCTATTCAAGAGGAGATCAGACAACTAGAGATAAGATTACAACATCTGGCCTCTTATGGAGGCCTGACGATTGAGGAACTTACAAGAGAGACAGCTAAATATAACCTGGATACCTTGTCTCTTGAGCTAGAAGGGATAGAAAAAGAGATCGTTGAAAAAGGAAATTATCAATCAGAGCTTAATCAGACTATAGGAAGTGAGAGAAGGGAACTGGAAAAAATGGATGGGAGGGCAATTGCGGCAGAGGCTGCTGAAGAGGCGCAATGGATTATCAGTAATATCCGAGAGAAGGCTGAACATTATATACGTCTCTGCACCGCCTCATTAATCTTAAATTTAGAAATTGAACGTTATCGTCAGAAAAATCAAGGCCCAATCTTGAAGCGAGCAAGCTATCTTTTTTCTGAGCTCACCTTGGGTTCCTTTACTAGCTTAAAGATAGCCTATGATGATAATGACCATCATATTTTTTTAGGAGTTAGACCTTCTGGAGAAGAGGTCTTAGTAGGGGGCATGAGCGATGGGACATGTGATCAGTTGTATCTAGCTTTACGTCTAGCTAGTCTTGAAAGACGTCTTGAAGAGTCCGAGGCCATGCCGTTTATAATAGATGATATCTTGATAAATTTTGATAATGAAAGGGCCAAGGCCAGCTTGAAGGTCTTGGGTGAGCTCTCGAATAAGATGCAGGTTATCTTCTTTACGCATCATGCACATATCGTTGAGTTGGCGAAGGAGGTTGTGGCAAGTGAAATGTTACAGGTGCATTATTTGTAACTTAGAAATTTACATTATTTAAACGGTTCAGAGATAGATGTGGCTGAGATTAATAAAAAGAAGGATGAATATCAACAGGCCATAAGCGGTCTCTTTGCTGTGGATATGGATGTGTGTTGCAAAGAAGGTAGAATATCCGCTAGAAGAACAAAAAAAAGATAATAGATGAAAAGACAAAAACCTGGTTAGCTGAGTGTGAAAAACAGGTTAGAAGTGACATGGAGGGAATTCAGATAAGATTAAGGCAGCAGGCCCAAGCTAACCTTGATCAGATTGCGGTAGGTTATAATTTTTCTATTTCGTCTTTTGTTAATCCACTAGTTCTAATTATTATTTTTGAATCAATACCATACTTTTTCATTTCTTTTGCACTGTCTAATATCTTTTGTCTCTCTAATATTAATTGTTGTTCTTTTTCTTCCTTTGCGTTCCTCTCTTCTTCAGCTTCTTTTTTATATTTGGTTATCTGCCCTTCTATAAAGTCTTCGTACTCTATTTCTATTTCCATCTCCAATTTTAATTTATCATTTTCTACTGCCCCGTGCAGACGTCTTAATATACGTCTCAATGCTAAATTCTTTATCTTTTCCAAATCATTCCCTGCTACCGGATAATTTACATAGCGTTCGTCTTTTTTTTCTCGGTACCAGGGCGTAAATATGCTCAATAATCGTGTTAGGCTATTGTGTAAATCATGAGGAAGCTTTTGCAATTGAATAAACCATGCCTCATGGGTAAGAACTTCTACAAATTTATCCTTTTTCCCTTTATATTCGCTTTTGTTCAGGACATCGATATATTGACTGTTTCTTTTAAGTACACTTGGTAATTTATCATTGAATGTCTTTTCTATTAGATAGATAGTCTTTATGGGTAGATATATTTGTTCCTCACCTTTTTCCGTCTTTAATATGCTGAGGGTCTTATATTTCTCTGCAAGATACTTACGAAATCGTCCAATTGCTGGGGCAAAGGGTGACTTTTGAACCTCTATCATTATCCTTTCGTACTCCTCTTCCCCGTGTGTATTTACTGTCTTTACATGGGCTACATAATCCAGGTGTTGCAGCTCCAGTTGAGAGTATTTTATGTTAAGTTTTGTTGATGTTTGTTCTTGCGGTGCTGGAACAAGTTCAATAACTTCCTGTTCTATAATAGCCGAGATTAAGCCTTTGGCTATCTCAATATCTTCCATTAAATATTTGAAAACAGTATCGTATATCGGATTTAATATTCGCATTTTTATCTCTTCTTAGAGAGACGATTGTCCCAATAAGGACAACTGCCACCATTAACTCTATTAAAATGAATCCATTTTTATTATATATATTTTTAGGCATCCTTCATTTACTAGTTTACACTTTTTGGGCGTATTCTTTAGAAAACAAAAAAAACAAAAAACTTTTTAGACACGGATTAACACAGATTTACACGGATTAAAACCTTTTAATTAGCGTTAGTTAGATATAATACTTA
>JAZDLJ010000023.1:0-6160 GCA_043802115.1 bacterium
AGCTTCCCGTTAAAAATTGCCCATGTTTGAGCGAAGCGAGTTAGGCAATTTAGGGAAGCAAGCTTAGAAAATTCAAAAAGATTACTCAACGAACGAAGCAAAGATTTCTACAAACGCATGCAAAACACGTACCAAGAAAAACCTAAGTTGTAGTAGTATACTACAAGATTTAAGCAATTCATCTCTTACATTGAAAATAATATGAACGTTAAGCCCCATCTTTTTCATAAATACATTAGAAATCTCGCTTAAAACTTGAATGCTGATTGTAGGATTAAAATCAGCTACCAAGGACTTAGAAATATTTTGTTTATCAATTTCATCTTCCGAATATAGGTAAATCAAAATATTAGTATCGAGAAAAATATTATCTTTCATTAGCTTCTTCTCTATTAAATTTAAAATTTTTTGTTTTGATTTTAACGGCTGTGAATTGAGGCTTCTCTATATATTTTTCTTTTATAGTTTCTAATAAAATTATCACCCTCACTTCATTGTGAAGTTTATCTCTAAATTCCTCAGGAATTTCAATTATCCCTTCACTCGCTTTTGCTTTAAATTCAATTGCTTCCATGTGATATTCACTCCTTTTATGATCGTATAAAATATACATAACCACTTCTAATAATATATCACTGATGGTTATTTTTCAATAGACATTTTTTTCGGAATATATATTTCCCAGGAATAACTATACTTGCAACGGCTATAAAATAGCTTTTTTATAGCCGTTGCAAGTATAGTACAGTGTTACCTAGGAAGACGAATAAAAAAAGTAGTTCCTTTTCCTGGTATAGACTCAAAGGTTAAAGTACCCCTGTGTTTTTCTACAATAGTTGAATAAGCCATTGCTAATCCTTGACCAGTCCCTTTCCCAACACCCTTTGTTGTAAAAAATGGTTCAAATATCTTTCCTTGAACATCCTCAGCTATTCCTGCACCTGTATCAGATATCGAGATCAGGATAGATTCTTTTTCCTGTTTGGACGTTATTGTAATTAATCCTTTTTCAGCTTTATTTTTTACAGACTCCTCAATAGCATGGGCTGCGTTGATAATTATGTTCAGGATCACCTGTTTAATATCTCCAATAAAACAAAAAACTAAAGGAAGACCTTGGTCTAATTCTGTCTTTAGATCAGCTACATATTTCCATTCATTTTTGGAGATAACAGTTGCATTCTCAATGGCCTTATTTATATCAGCCTCAGCCTTTTGCTCATCACTAAAATGAGAAAATTCTCTCATCGACTGGACAATCTTTGTTATATGTCCAACACCTTCTATTGATTGTTTAACGGCCTTGGGACCCTCTGTAATAATAAATTCCAGATCACTATCTTTCTCTACCTTATAGGCCGTTTCCAGTCTCTTGGAGGCCTTACATTTATGTTCACATTCTGCTAAAAATGACCTATACATACTAATAAGTTGAACCATCGTTTGAACTGATTGTCCAAGGAACGAAAGATTATCTCCTATAAACTGGATCGGTGTGTTTATCTCATGGGCAATGCCTGCTGCTAATCTACCAATAGCTTCTAGTTTTTGGGCATCATCCAGGCTCTTTAAAAGTCTCAGTCTCTCTTCTTTTATAAGCTGGCGTTGTTTATATTCATGGAGTTCTCTCTCAATAGTTGGAATAAGACGTTGCAGATTATTTTTTAAGACGTAATCATGCGCCCCTGTCTTCATAGCCTCCACAGCGGTTTCTGCATCAATCTTTCCAGAAACAATGATAAATGGTATATCTAACTCACTATTCTTATAAATTTTTAAGGCATCCAGACCATTAAACCCCGGTAAAAAATAATCACAAAGGATGATATCCCATGAATGTCTAAGGAGGTTGTCTTGAAGGTCTTGTAATGTCTCAATACCCTTGTATTTTGGATCGTATCCATTATCCTGCAATAGTGTTATGATAGCGCTCTTGGCTAGTTTTGAATCTTCAACTAATAAAAGTTTAAGGATTTTTTTCATTCTACTTTTTTATTCTCCTTTGTGCACCAATTTATTGGCATATGGGTTTCATTTGTAAATAGACAGATCAGTAAATGCGGTCGAATTAGAAACAATCCTTTTAGTTTAAATATGCATAGTTTATGCCAACTTTAGTTTTATTTAGGGATACAGCAAAATTTCAACAAGATCGTATCTCCTGTTATTATTAAGAAGTCGAAGATATAATAGACATCTTTCCAAATTGTTTTTCTTAAAAATTAAGAGCACTTGGTTTTGTAATCAACTGTTTAGGCACAAAGGAAAAACCTTAAAAACTTTGTACCTTTGTGCCTTTGTACCTTTGTGCCTTTGTGCCTTTGTACCTTTGTACCTTATACTACTGGTCTTACCTAACTTAATAGTTACCTAAAAAAAACCTAAGCTGGAGTAATTTATTTTGGAAAGATGTCTAATAGTCGCATATTATAATATACAACTATTAAAGGTATTTTGTTAACAGAATTGGGCAAGCGAAAAGTTAAAAGAAGAAGGATTATCAATAGACCACGATACATTAAGAAAGTGGTTGATAAAAGAAGGATTGTGGTTAAAGCAAAGAAAGCGAAAAGGTTACAGAAAATGGCGAGAAAGAAAAGCCCATTTTGGAGAATTAGTTCAAATGGATGGTAGTTTTCATGATTGGTTTGGAGATGGTCAAAATAGTTGTTTAATGAATATGGTTGATGATGCGACTGGGATAAGTTATGTACAGATATTTGAAGAAGAGACAACGGAAGCAGCAATGAAGACCTTATGGAAATGGATAGAGAAATATGGGATACCGCAGAGGTTATATACGGATCATAAGAATGTCTATGTAATAGATCGTGAACCTACATTAGAAGAAGAATTAAGGAGGGAAAGGCCCTTAAGTACATTTGGAAAATCCTGTGCTAAGTTAGGCATAGAAATAATTGCAGCTAGTTCTCCTCAGGCAAAAGGAAGAGTAGAAAGAAAAAACGGAGTATATCAAGATCGTCTAGTAAAAGAATTAAGAATAAAAAAAATAAAGACAATGGAAGAGGCGAATAAATTTTTGGAAGAACATTTTTTAGATGAGTTAAACAAGAAGTTTGGAAAAGCGGCAGCCAGTGAGGTAGACTACCATCGGGAATTACCTAAAGAGATAAACTTGGAGACCATATTTTGTTATGAAAAGAAGAGACAAGTAAATAATGATTGGACGATAAGATATAATAATCAGTTAGTTCAAATAACGAGAGGGAATAAAAATTTACCACCAGCCAAAAGAGAGGTAATAGTCCAAGAGCGGCTTGATGGAATAATAAAGATTATTTATAGAGGCGCAGAAGTGACGTTTGAAAAGATAGATAAGAAGCCATTAGAATTGGATAGAGAAAAAGAAGACAGGGCGGGAATAAAAATGAAATATAAACATGGATGATTATGATACAGTAAAAATGTACCAGAGGATAAAGTAAAAATATACCACCTCAAATAAAATTAAAGAGGAAGAAATTTATTTATTAAATTGGGGACTCTGTCCCCAAACCCCTGGGATTTATCGCTTTATAGGGTAATTTAGATATAAAAAGATGTCACCTCGGCGCCTTTATTATTTTAAATTGAGTGGTACATTTTTACATTAGCAGGTGGTACATTTTTCCTTTGGCGTTATCACAAGGAGGAGACCATCCCTGGAGAAGACTTTGTTTAGCAAAGCTAAAAAGATCAAATTCTTCCGAACCTTGTGGTAAATTTTTAGAAAACTAGGAGTAAAAGATAAGGTTAAAAAGAGTCTATTAATTTAATTGCATAGGAAAATGCTTTTTTTATGCGGGTTTACAGACGATTGTATAAATAATGTTAATAATTATAACAAGATGACTGTAAATACATAGCTTTTTTTGTCAACATCTATTCCAATAAATGCGTCAAACTTTGTTGCTGAATAAGATACTTGTGTCATGCTTTTTCTCCTTTTAATTGAGGGTTATAAGATTAAAAGATTTCTCTTATATATACCCACTTTTAGGAAGCTTGACACTTTATCATATCATCTCTGTGTTAGAAAAATTGGGAAAGTGTAAACTACTTTTTGCCCTAAATGAAGGATGCCGGCTACTTAATAAAAAAACCCCTTGCCAAAATTCAAACTAGCGATATAATTTAGGGGAGACAACATTATGAGAAATATAAGATATCCCTTAAAAAAAATAATCAGCAACAACATAATCGTAGGTTGCGGTATAGGTCTAGGGACAGGATTCTGGCTATTAGAGTCTGTAATACATCTACTTTTTATCCATAACGAACATTCTTTAAGGTCGTTTTTTAGAGAATTACTTCTTTTAAATCAGTATCCACATGAATTCTGGATGCGCTCGCTGGTTACTCTCCTGTTTTTTGGATTTGGCTTTTATGCCCAATATATTATTAATCAAAGGAGAAGGGCAGAACACAGGTTGCAGGAAATAAATGACTCCTTAGAATCGACAGTTAGAGAAAGGACATTAGAGTTAGAAACGATTAATAAAAACTTGCTAAACGAGATTGCTAAACGGGAGAAAATAACAGAGGAACTAAGGAAGAGTAAGGATGAGATTAAAGAAAATGAGAATCGTCTAAAGACCATCATTAATTCCTTACAAACAGGCATCTTGCTTATTGACAGAGAGACATTCGAGATTGCCGATATTAATCCCGCTGCTAAAGAGATAATAGGAGAGGAACAGAGTAGTATTATAGGAAAAAGATGTTTTGATATCTTTATAGAGGCTAAAGAGGGTGAATGTCCGATAGTAGATTTAAACAAATCAATAGATAATAAGGAGCGCTCAATCAGAAAGAGCGACGGAACCATTCTTCCAATTATCAAGACAGTAATCCCAATAGAATTAGGAGGTAGAAGATATCTACTAGAAAGTATTATTGATATCTCAGAGCGAAAAAAGGCTGAACAAGAAAAAGAGTTACTCTTAAAAGAACTTATCCATGCCCAAAAAATAGAATCCATTGGCACCCTGGCTGCTGGAATAGCCCATGAAATTAATACACCGATCCAATTTATTGGTGATAATACTAGTTTTCTAGAAGGTGCCACCTCTAATCTGATAAAACTTATTAATACCTATAAAAATTCCTTGGCTACATTAAAAAATCAGCAACAGGGAGCTGAATTGCTAGAAATGATTCAACAAGTAGAGCAGAATTTAGATATTGAATATCTTAGGCAAGAGATACCTAATGCCCTAAAGCAGTCCCAGGAAGGGATTGAAAGGGTTGCCCATATTGTAAGGGCAATGAAGGATTTCTCTCATAAAGGCAATGATGAAAAGGCCCCTACAGATATAAACAGGGCGATCCAAACGACCATTACGATCTCAAAAAATGAGTGGAAATATGTAGCAGATTTAACAACCGATCTTGACCCTATAATGCCTTTTGTCCCTTGTTTTGAAGGTGATCTCAAACAAGCAGTATTAAATCTAATTGTCAATGCAGCACATGCCATTGGAGATGTAGTTGCAAATAAAGGAGATAAAGGGATTATTGGAGTTAAAACTTTTCAGGAAGACACCTTTGTTGTAATAGAGGTCTCTGACACGGGTACAGGTATACCAACCGAGATTCATGATAAGATATTTGTCCCATTTTTCACAACAAAAGTGGTTGGAAAGGGAACTGGACAAGGACTTGCAATTGCCTATGCATCTATTGTTAAAAAACATAAAGGGACAATAACATTCAAAACCGAATTAGGAAAAGGAACTACCTTTATTATCAAACTTCCTCTTAAGTGAGTGCCTCCCACCTAGGCCAATATCTAAAAGACTATGAAAAAAGAGATGATGGCCTGTTTCTTTGAAATAATCTGATATTTGTTGCCTGGTTATTATAGGTGTGACTTTCTTGGGAGACAACCAATTAAAAGTACTGGACAATTTCAAAAAGGTTCGCTATTCTTAAAATAATGGATTTTCAGAGAGAAGATGTTTATAGATAACACCTTAAAGGTAATAATCAGGAGTAATAATAATGGATAAAGAAAAAGGCGCATAGGTCTACAAGTCTTGGTATGAAAAATAACACACTAATTAAAAGGCATTTTTGCTAAATAAAAAGGCATTATGAAAATTCATGACTTGTATCCAAGGCAAGTCATGTGTATTACCCTCGGCCAACATAAAAGGGC